>JAIULY010000026.1 GCA_022565875.1 Schleiferiaceae bacterium
ATAGGCGCAAACAAAATGATAATTAATATTAACAGAAACTTCAATACCGGATTGGTAAGTGGTAACGTTGTGTCGTAAATATTTAGAAGAATCATATTTAATGTTGTTTGGTTTCTAGATAAGTTATCAAACTTGAAAAAAATTAATTTTTTTGTGCTTTATTTTACAACAACAAATATATGTGAATTAGCACATATCACTTTGTTTTTTTCATGGTATTTCAAAATTTCAAGGACTGTTTTTTTAAGATTGTTATTTTTCAGGCTTTTGCAGACCAACTTTTTTGCGTTGTTAGCGAATAATCCTATAAAATTCAACTGCTTTCATTAAAGCCATGGGGGTATGGTTGAATTATTAAGTCTCTATGCTACTCCCAAAGGTATATTTTTGCCACAATGCTGCATTGTGGTTAGAATTTATGGCTATCATTTTTAGGCAGTTTTGTGGGTTCAAAAAAAATCTGCAGGGTCTACCTTGGGTATCTATTTTGCTGCGAGCTCATGCTTCGTCATAGGAACTTATTTTTCATGTAATTAGCAGTTACAGTCAAAAATGAATGAAATTAATTTTTCTGGATTATTCCCTTGCTAATCATCTCTCCATTAAAGGTGTAAGAATAAAAATAGGTAGCCTTTGCTAATTCGGTAATAGAAATTCGTGTAGCGAAGGCATCAATTCGAAGGGACACGACCTCTTCACCCAAAGCAGTGAAAAGTTTGAATTGCCCTCCCAACGTTTGCGTTTCAAAAATTATCCAATCGCTAGCTGGATTGGGATGAATTCCGTTTCTGCTTCCCTGATGCGTTGGGCTGGTAATGTGTTGTCCATTGGTTACTTCAATAGGAACAGTATCAAATTGAGGGACAAATAAACCACACCTTGTGAGCAGCGTGTTGTTGTCGTTTCCATTCTTAGTTACTAAAGCATACAGGCCATTATTCAATAAAGGGGATGCTAGAGTTAGGATAATTTCTTGAGTGAGCGGGGCGTCTTTTGATTGGGCACTAGTGATAGGTGAGATATTTCCTTCGGGGTCTAGCAACCGAAAGTCTGTTCCAGTTGCATCCAGTGTATTGACATGTATGGGAGTGGCTAAACTGAGCGTAATACTAGTGTCAACAGCGCTCTGACGCAACGTGTATTTCGATAAATTGGAATTGTAAGCCATGTTCGGGGCATTGGCATTCAAAGGGATTGGCATCGGCGCATTTTGACAGTCAGCGATATCTTTTACTAGGATATTAAAATTGCGCATACTTGACCCCACCTGATAAAAACCACCAAGCGGGTGAGGTCGGTATTCTTCTACGGTATAACTGATAACGAAATATCCTGTAATTACTGCCGAGAAATTAATTAGAAATTGGTCATTTGAAAAAGTAAAGGCCCCTCCAAACGGGTTTGTGGCAGTGTACGGACTTACATAATTGACCATTGAATTGGGCTGTGTCATTGCGGGTGATAAATAAAAATAGAGCGAATCCCCATCGTTATCAACAAAGTAGCTTGGCCATTGGTAAACACCCGATCTGCACGTAAGCAAAACGGGTATTTCGTCAGAGGTTGGACTCGAGTTCGGGCCATTTAAATTGTTTAAAATAGTTTCTGTGTAAAAGCTAACATTAACGGCGTGATTGGTCGTGGAATTGCGACAAGCCGTACAGGATAAACTAAACTGCCAATCATGACAGACTGTTGGCAATGTGATGGTATCCATAAAATGGTAGCTATCCGTGATATGACTTGGTGTATTTCCGCTGATACACTCGTAATAGCTACTGTCTATGTTTCCATTAGGGAAGCTAGATAGTCTGGGCAGAGCTACTATTGTGTTTGCACTACAGGAAGAAGAAATAGTGACCTGTACTTGTGCAGGGAGTGAAATGCCGTCAACATTCCTATGCCAAACCAAGTGCAGCTCGTACTGATGGCTTACGCCCGTTTGATCACCTATGTAATGATAATAGATATAAGCAGCTCGCATGTGAGTTGCATGTAAAACGATAGGGGAAAATGTCAAAACAAAAAGGAAAAATAGCGGCTTCATAATGCAGTAGTTTCCACAAAAGTAGATTTTTGGCCGTCAAAAAATTTAAACATTGCGCTAGGGGTGGGAATCGGTTAGCCAAAGACAACATGTGGTTTCTTTAATGAGCCTTTAGGAGATAGGGTTATTTCTGCTCCCCAAAGCCCTTTCCTGTCAAATCCTGCCATGTTGGGAGGTTTTTGAATCCCCGCCCAAAAATGTCCTTCGCTTTTATTAGGATTGAAAATCATCCTTTTCGGAGAGGACTCATGATTGCTGCGATAACCTGCACATCTTATTTGTCGAAGAAAGACTCAAAAACACTATGCTATAAATGGACGATTAAAAATTGAAGCAATACAAAAATAATTGGCAGAAAAAAGTAGTTCGTGTCAGTTCGTAACAGGTAGATCTTCATGAAAAATGCCACCTTGTCAGCGAGGGTCTGACAAGATTAGGGAAATAGTCAGCTGGCATACTTTGTGACTAGTTGGGGAAAAATGTTTAACTCAATTCAAAAATAAAATGGCTGAAATTAAAGTTCGTCCTTTAGCAGACAGAGTGATTGTACAACCTGCTGCTGCAGAAACCAAAACTGCATCCGGAATTATCATCCCAGATTCGGCTCAAGAGAAGCCACAGCGCGGCACTATCGTGGCTGTAGGAAATGGCAAGAAAGACGAGCCACTAACAGTACAGGTAGGCGATGAGGTGCTTTACGGCAAGTACGCTGGAACTGAGTTCAAATACGAAGGCAGCGACTACCTGATCATGCGTGAGTCAGATATCTTCGCAATCGTTTAACACTTTTCCCAAATCCAGTCAATTTCAAAACATTAAATTAAAAATCATTTTCAAAAATGGCTAAAGAAATAAATTTTGACACAGCAGCAAGAGATGGCTTAAGAGCCGGTGTTGATGCATTAGCAAACGCTGTGAAAGTAACGTTAGGACCAAAAGGTCGCAACGTAGTGATTGAAAAATCTTACGGTTCACCTGCAATCACCAAAGACGGGGTAACCGTTGCCAAAGAAATTGAACTAGAAGACAGAGTTCAAAACCTAGGTGCTCAGATGGTGAAAGAGGTAGCTTCTAAAACCGCTGATATCGCAGGAGATGGAACCACAACTGCTACAGTTTTGGCACAAGCCATTATTAATCATGGTTTGAAAAACGTAGCCGCCGGTGCCAATCCAATGGACCTCAAAAGAGGTATCGACAAAGCTGTGAAAGTTGTTGTTGATGAATTGACCAAGCTTTCTGTTTCTGTTGGTGATAGTTATGATAAAATCGAACAAGTTGCCACCATTTCTGCAAACAACGACAATACCATTGGTAAACTCATTGCTGAGGCCATGGAAAAAGTGAAGAAAGAAGGTGTCATTACCGTTGAAGAAGCTAAAGGTACTGAAACACACGTTGAAGTTGTTGAAGGTATGCAGTTTGATCGCGGTTACTTATCGCCTTACTTCACTACCAATACCGATAAAATGGAAGCGGAATTAGACAATCCTTTCATTTTGATCTACGACAAGAAAATTTCGGCCATGAAGGAATTGCTTCCTGTATTAGAGCCTGTGGCACAAAGTGGTCGTCCGTTATTGATTATTGCTGAAGATGTTGATGGCGAAGCACTTGCTACCTTGGTAGTGAATAAGATCCGTGGTTCGTTGCGCGTAGCAGCGGTTAAAGCCCCAGGTTTTGGCGATCGCAGAAAAGCCATGTTGGAAGATATCGCGGTGCTTACAGGAGGTACATTGATTAGCGAGGAACGCGGTTTCAAATTGGAAAACGCTGGAATCGACATGTTGGGTACTGCTGAGAAAGTCACCATTGACAAAGACAACACAACTATTGTAAACGGCGCTGGAAATAGCGACGATATCAAGGCGCGCGTGAATCAAATCAAGGCGCAAATTGAAACCACAACTTCAGATTACGACAGAGAGAAATTGCAAGAGCGCTTGGCCAAATTGGCTGGCGGTGTTGCCGTACTTTATGTAGGTGCTGCTTCAGAGGTTGAAATGAAAGAGAAGAAAGACCGTGTAGACGATGCGTTAGCCGCTACTCGTGCAGCCATTGAAGAGGGTATCGTTCCCGGCGGTGGTGTGGCTTTGGTTCGCGTTGCGAATGCCATTGCTAAGTTAGAAGGCGATAATGCCGACGAAACTACAGGTATCAGCATCATCTACCGCGCTGTAGAAGAGCCTTTGCGTCAAATCGTAGCTAACGCTGGATTAGAAGGTTCAGTTGTAGTTGCCAAGGTAAAAGAAGGTTCTGGCGACTTCGGTTTTAACGCAAAAACAGACGAATACGTTCAGATGTTTGACGCAGGAATCATCGACCCCACGAAAGTAACGCGTGTAGCTCTTGAAAATGCAGCATCCGTTGCCGGCTTGTTGCTCACTACAGAGGCCACCATTACAGAAATACCAAAAGACGAACCCGCAATGCCAGCTATGCCAGGCGGTGGAATGGGCGGCATGATGTAAGCCAATCGTTTTTTGAACCCAACATAAATGGAAATCCCATCTTCAAGTTTTGAAGATGGGATTTTTTGTTTTGTCAATGGCTGCCCGAAATACTTCTTGTTACGCCTGTAGATCTATAGTCATGACTTGGAAGTGGGTTCCATTTTAAGATTTTGAAAAAACAAATCCAATTTTACACCCGCTCGCTCAATTCCAACCAACGCAGTTCTTTTTCATCTAATTCGGCTACCAATTGCTCCATTTCCAATGACAACTGCTGCATGTCGTCGTGTTCTGTCGGTTGTTGAAATAGCGCCAAGATTTCCTTTTTCCGCGATTCGAGCTTGGGAATGGTCGCCTCTAGTTCCTCAAACTCTCGTTGCTCATTGAAGCTCAATTTCTTCCGCTCTTCTTTTGGCTTTTCTACCACCTTTTTTGGTGCTGCTGCTGCTGCACTCGCTTGTTGCCGTTGCAGTTGTACTTGCTCTTTCTGAAAGGCGCGGTAGTCGGTGTAATTACCCGGAAAGTCGCGAATTTCACCAGCGCCCTCAAAAACAAAAAGGTGTTCTGTCAGCTTGTCTAAGAAAAAGCGGTCGTGGCTTACAATGATTAAAATACCGGGGAATTCCAATAAAAAATCTTCGAGCACTTTTAGTGTAATGAGGTCTAAGTCGTTGGTGGGCTCATCCAAAATCAAAAAGTTTGGATTTTTCATCAATAAAGTGAGCAAATACAGCCGACGCTTTTCCCCACCAGACAATCTAGATACATAGGTATACTGCGCATCTCCTTCAAACAAAAAGCGTTCGAGCAATTGACTGGCTGTAAGCTTTTGCCCCTTTGCTAAAGGAATAAATTCCGCGATGTCTTTGACGACTTCAATCACGCGTTTGTCTTCTTGCAACTGAATGCCATCTTGGGTGTAATACCCAAAAACTATGGTGTCTCCTACTACAACTTTCCCGCCATCTGGTGCTACTTCCCCGGTAAGCATTTTTAGAAAAGTAGATTTGCCTACACCGTTTTTCCCCACAATGCCTATGCGATCACCATTTTTAAAGACATAGCTAAAACTATTGAGTATGGCGAGTTCGCCGTAACTTTTTTTGAGTTTATGCGCTTCTAATATTTTACTGCCGAGCCGCTCCATTTTCATTTCGAGCTGCACTTTTTCTTTGCCTAGTTTTTTGTGAGCGGCATCTTTAACATCATAGAATGCATCCACGCGAGCTTTGGATTTGGTGCCGCGCGCCTTGGGCTGACGGCGCATCCATTCGAGTTCTTTGCGATACAGGTTTTGCGCCTTTTCCACATTGGAATGAAAATGCGCTATGCGTTCTTGTTTTTTCTCCAAAAAATAGGCGTAACCCCCATCATAGGTAAATAATTGCCCCCCTTCGAGTTCAATGATTTGATTGCAAACGGCCTCGAGAAAATACCTGTCGTGGGTAACAAGCAATAAGGTTATGTTGGATTGCGATAAATGATTTTCTAACCACTCTACCATGTCAAAATCAAGGTGGTTGGTGGGTTCATCCAATATGATGAAGTCCGGTGATTCTATTAACACACGTGCCAAAGCCAACCTCCTGCGCTGCCCGCCTGATAAACTTTTTATGGGTTGTTCGAAATCATTGAGCTTAAAGGTGGAAAGAATCTGCTTGATGCGACTCTCTGCATCCCAAGCTTGTAAATTTTCCATTTCAGCGAGTGCGGCATCAAAGGCGGTGCTGTCTTCAGGGTGCAACATGGCCTTTTCATATTGCTTGATGGCGCGCATTTCAGGCAGGTCACTGTCTAAAAGGTAATCGATTAAAGCACTTTCTTCTGGCAAGGCTGGATCTTGTGATAAAAAACTCGTGCGTATGCCTTTGCGATAGGTTACAATGCCGTTATCCGCAGTTTCTTCTCCCGCTAATATGCGCAGTAAGGTCGTCTTTCCCGTTCCATTGCGGGCAATTAAGGATACCTTTTGCCCTTGACTGATGCCAAATGAAAGGTTTTCAAAAAGAACGCGGGCACCGTAAGACTTGGAGACTTGCTCCACAGACATTATATTCATAACTTGAATTATCGTATTAAAAAATCTTCAAAAATTGTGGGAACTTGGGGTTGAATGCGCACCTCTGACACTTCGGCTTTTTGAGGGCCTTGTTGCACCCATTCCATAAATTGATTGCAACAAACCACACTACCAGACACATGCATAAGCACACTGCCATCATTTTGATTGGCCACCCAACCGGTGAGCCCAAGCGATTGAGCTTTCTCTTGGGTACTTTTTCTAAAATAAACCCCTTGCACCTTACCAAAAACCTGAATTTTCATGTGTTTTTCCGACACTGCTGTTTGTTGCATCTTTAGACTTGGGGTGTAATGTCTTTTTAGCCAATCACTTAGTCCGTCTAGCCCAGGGAATAAAACCCGCTCGGTAATATTGGCTTGGTCCAATTTGTCTCGAATTTCCCACTTTAACTCCTTGGGTATGATAATTTTAAAGGTGGTTTCTTTGTGATCTTGAAGGTAGGTGTCGGGCGCTAATGTGGGGTCTGATATCAATGAAAATAACGCAAATTGATTCACAATGCGATTGTCTAATGAAGGGGGCTCCAAGAAAATCATAAAAGCCTCGGATTGCTGAATGTTAGCCAAATCGGTTAAGTTGATACACACATTTTGCAGCATCTCAGCGGTAAATGTATTGGACTCTTCCTCTTTTATGATGCGCTTTAATTTCTCAGGAAGTCGCTCGTTGAGTTTGACATAGTTGGTCGCCCAAATGACACCATCACTATGGAAGTTTTCTACTTCATTGGTTGCGAAATGCAGCGCTACATATGGTGAGTAGGTCCAATCGAGTAATCGAGTGGGTAGGCCGTGATGCTGCGCTAAAGCCAACCAATTCCAAAGCGAGTCACCCTGCTTGGTATCGCGATGTGCATACTTGATGAAATTGCGAATCAAATGGCGCTCTAATTTGGCATAATCGCCTCCCAATCGTATTAAGCTGGTGGTTAAGCGTTGATTCACATCATTTTGTCCGCGGTAGATATACGAAGAACGAAACCGAGAAATCTTACTGTCCCAGCTGTCAGTAAACAAAACCTGTTGCAAAGCTTCCCAGCTGTCGGGTCTAAAAACGTTTGAGGTGTCGGATGCTGTTACCATGCCTCAAAGGTCGGGTATTTACTGTTGTTGATGGTGAAGTACCTTGAAATTATTTTTCAACTATGCTTAAACTTTTGAAGATGATTTTTAAATTTGATATCCTTTCAACAACGATCTTAAGTTTTTTTAAGGTTTAAAATAAAGAGGTTCTGATTCGAATATTTGATTCTTGAGCCTGCTCCCCAAAATTCCTTTCTACCAAATACTAGCTTTTGGTGGGTATAGACTTTTCATTAACAATGACTTGTTTTTTATGTGAGAAGGCCCTTCACGTCGGTCTAGTTTTTAGCCATTCTTTAATTTAATGACCACTTTCGCTAGGTTGGTAAGAGATATTTAGAAAGAATCGTTTTTTATTTGTGATAATCGAAAAAAAACAATTATATTGCAATAGTTAGAGTTGATATATTTCTTTGAGGAGATTTAAATAAAAAACGTTGAATTTCTGCTATTTACTCTTTTGTTTTTTTTAAATTTTATAACTAATTTTTTATGAACCAACCTTTTTTTGTCCTTGCAATAGCAACGCTTTTGTTTTTTACTACCGCCGCCCAAGAAAGAGCGGTAAAAATTGATTTTGAATCGGGCTCATTTTTTAATAATCCCAAAATCCCATTTGATCAATCATTTGAAATTGTGGGGGAAACGGGGAAATTCGTCGAATTTGTTAAAGCAAATATCTATTACGAAAATAAAGATTATGTCTTGCACTCTTATGTTTGGAATAGATTGGAAAATAATACGGCTGAGGCTTTTTCCATTGTAGTGCCCCCAGTATTGAAGTCCAACACAAAGTACGATATCGAAATCATTACCTATGTGAGCTTGTCAGAATCGGCTAAAGCCAAATTATTAGAGAACGTAAAAGAACGCGTGCGTTTTTTGTTGATGAATAATATCTATTTCGATGGAAAGGGTGTCGTTGTCAATCGTCCTAAAGATGTGCACAAGAAAATTGAACAATTGATAGAAGAAGCATTCAAACATCAAGAGTCTAAAAATCAAATTGAAATGCAAGCGCCTTCTGCATTGGTATTGGAAGAGTTGTCAAAACAACAAGATTTTCGATTCAAGCGCTTTTTTAAACGGACAGCAAAAGCAGAACGCAACGAAGCCGCGAGTAAAATTGTAGCTGAAAAAATAAATCATCTTGTTGATTTGATTGCTTCCGAAATACAACCCTTTTTGAACTCCCATCTCGTTCAACATCACCGAATGGTTCGAGTGACTTCCGTTGAAACAGATAAGGAGCCCTTCACGCTTCCGGTAAACTTTGGTATGTATGCATGGAACAAATCTGCGACTAGTCTAGAAGGAGCTGTTCAAAATCTTGATTTTACCCCTGCATTGGGGATTACGATACCCTTCAACAACAAGAGTCGATTGGCTCAAAAAAGTCGGTTGTTTGATTCTTTTGGGTTTTCAACAGGTGTACTTTTTCGGCCGATTGTGGATGTTAACGGAACAGAATTCGTGACGCCAGGTGTTAATCTACCCGTTTATGCTGGATTGGGATTTCGGATGTTTAAAGTGGTTCGTTTTAACGCAGGTGTAATTGCTGTGGGCGAAAAAGGAGAGTTTAATTTCCAAAACCTCACGTTCTTGCCAACTGTAGGTCTATCATTGGAGCTTAACGTTTGGATGGGAGTTAAGAAATGATACGATTCGTAGCTATATTCCTTATTTTAGGCGCTTGTGCTAGCCCAAAAGGTGGCTATATTAACCTGTATGTACCTAGTAACGATGCCCACCCAGAAATTGCCGCTTCTTTGAAATCCGCAATTGTTGATATGAATAAGGAACAGCAGTTGGTCTCGGTTGCGACGGTTGATTCACTGGAGCTTGATGCAAAGGTGTTTCAAAAACGCACAGTAGGAGAGGAGCAAGCGCCGTTTTGGATGGATGATCAGCCCCTGTCGAAAGCTGATTCTGCTTTTCAACACCCACTTTTTGACGAGCAAAACCGTAGTATTGATTCGTTGCAAGCGCGTTTTGCACAAATTGAGCGTGATAAAAACTTGCTTTTGCGGATGAATCACAGAGATTTATCGGAAGATACTTCTGAATTATTACAGAAATCAGATGGTGACAAAGCTGAGCAAGAATGGTATTCGAAGGCTGCCCTTACCGAGGAGCAATATGAAATGGTTTTACAAGAGAATCGCTTGTATCGCGATTCATTGCAGGTTTTGCAGCGAGCACTGAAAGAAGAGGCAAAAGAGACAGAACCAACACCAACGCAAAAAAGCACCCAGCAGTCTGTTAGCCATGTGCCACAAAATAGTACCGCTTCGATGGAGCAGCTTCAAAAGCAACTACAAGCAAAAGACGACTCCATTCGATTGTTGAAAAATCAATTGCAAAGCCTCAATCGCACTGCGAGTAATCAACGAAATACGCTTGTTGTCCCTGCGGCTCTTCCCACTAAAAATCTCAATGAGTCTGACGATCAGTTAATTCAAATTAGAGAGACACTAAAAGCGAATAATGACTCCGTTCTTGTCTTGCTAAACCAATTAAAGCAGCAGCAAACCATTTCTCAAGTCGATACTCTGCCAATAGACACAGCAAGTGCTGCCGCTTTTGTCACCGATAGTATCATGGATATAGCTGCTTTACCAAAAAGTTCAGACGAAGGGCAAGACACGGTGAGGAGTCAAACCCAAAAAACCCTGGAGCAAGTTGCTAATTACTTGCAAGCGTCGGACTCATTGCAACTGTTAATGGATCGCCTGACGGTGTTACAAGAAAAAGTCACACCAAGGGCAGCCGAACCAGCGGAAAGGATAGATCAACAAGTGGATACAAGCAATGTCGTAGTACCAATGGTAAATAGTGGTAGTGCCGGCCCAAAAGAAGAAAAAGTTGTGCTTGTTGCATTTTATCATTCAGGCCAACAATCGCCTAAGAACGAAGCAGAACTAAAAGATCAATGGTCCAATCTACTACAAGTTCGAACCCCGAAAAAAGTGGTTTTATCAGGCTATGCCGATCGGTCTGGTAGTACCGAGGGAAATCGGCGACTCACTGCCCAACGTTTGGATTATTTACTGCGCCAGCTAGAAAAGGAGGTGCAACTTCGTTTGTTACACACCCAAAATTTTTCAGACAGGAAAGCCTCTAGCGCCTCCATTCCAGAGGAGCGTCGCGTAGAAATCACCTTTTATTTTGATACATTAGACTAATGAGCCCATATCAAAACATTAAAAAAAAAGCCACCCTTTTAAGGTGGCTTTTTTTATCGAAACGATTGCAGTTCTTTATCAAAGTAACGCGAAGCAACAAGTTTGAGAGGTTTTGATGCGACGAGTCTATCAGATTTTTGTTGAGGCTTCTAAATCAAACAACTTTACAAGCGCTTTTGCAACGTAGTTACAGCTTGATCAAGAAGATAGAAGGCGACCTCTCCCATTTTGTTGCCTCGGTCGTCGAGTAGGGGGTTTATTTCTGTGATTTCAAAACCTTTTACTTTTGGTGAAGCTAGCAAACCTGTGATTAATCCATTGGCCTGTTCTCTACTAAGTCCTCCAGGGACAGGAGTGCCTGTGCCCCTAGATATACTCGGGTCCATACTGTCCACATCGAATGAAACGAAAATGATGTCACAATTTTTTAAATTATCTAGGGTTGTTGCAACAGCCCAATCCACACCTTTTTTGGTAAGTTCCTCAACGTTTATATTGGGAATATTGTGTGTGCGCATCAATGCTGCTTCTTGGTCTTCGATATCGCGAACGCCCAAAAATACCAAGTCGGTTGGAGCTAAGCGGGGGTTGTTGCCCTTCATTTTTTTCCAAGCAACCACCGCTTTGTCTTTGGGTTGATTGATTTGTAAATCCTCATTGTCAATGTGCAGAGCTGTAGCTAATGGCATTCCGTGTACATTGCCAGAAGGCGAAGTGTAGGGGCTGTGCAAATCGGCGTGGGCATCAATCCACACTACGCCTAAGCGTTTGTCGGGAAAAGCATTTTTTATGCCGGCAATGTTGGCGCCTCCATTAGAGTGGTCTCCGGTAATAATTATAGGAAATTTTCCTGTGTGTATTTCATGTGTAACAAGCTGACTGGCACGTTCATACTGGCGCGCAATCCCTTCTATTCTAATGGCAGTAGGCGTGTCAATTGGCTCCCACAATAAATGGTTTTCAGTTTCTAAATGTTTGACAGGGTGTTTCTTGAAGAAGTCTGGTTTGATGTGGTAGGAAGCGGTTCGCAATGCATCGAAACCTAAGCTCGCGCCGCGCGTACCTGCCCCAATTTCGGACATGTTGCTAATAATGGAAATCATAATTGTCGGGTTTATTTCGGCAACAAAAGTAAGGTAGAAAAATATGATTTGGAAAGGAGCTTTCGAATGATATTTCCCATTAACCCCTGCTCAAAAGCAAAAGCCATCACAAACTTTATATTTGTCTATTTTTGCCACGAACAGGGGATAGTATAAATAGATTTGAATGCGTTTTATTAGCGAAAATGTAATTGGCAAAGACATCTTGATGGGCGCTGTGGTTGCGATACCGATTGGATTGGCTGCTGCCTTGTTTTTGTTTTTGTTAGAATGGTTTACTGCGATACGTTTAGCTAATTTTTGGCTGCTATGGGGCTTGCCCTTAGGCGGTTTTTTGGTGGGGTGGCTATACCATGTTTACGGTCAAGATGCTGTAGCTGGGAACAACTTAATTATTCAGGAAACCGAGCGCCCCAAAAAGAAAATCCCCTTGCACATGGCACCGCTAGTTTTCTTCGGTACATTAGTTACCCATTTGTTCGGTGGATCTGCTGGTAGAGAAGGCACTGCGGTCCAAATGGGTGCTGCCATAGCAGATGCGATTGGCTATAAACGAGGGGATGCACAGTTCAGACAGGTCATTTTGGTGTGTGGGGTTAGTGCTGGTTTTGCAGCTGTTTTTGGAACGCCCTTCACCGGAATCATTTTCGCCATTGAGGTGGCTATCCTTGGAAAAAGAAAATACAGAGCTATTGTACCTGGTTTGGTTGCTGCACTTATTGCTGACGGGATTTGCCATGCTACAGGCGTACCTCATGTTGATTACGCACTTGAATATATTCCCGCCCTTACTTTCAAGCGTCTGCCGATACTCCTTTTTGCTGGGGCTTTGTTTGGTATTGCCGCGTTTCTTTTCTCAAAAGGCACGTCCTTTAGCGGTAAAGGTTTTCAATGGGCCATAAGCTATCCGCCCTTACGACCTGCTGTGGGTGGCGCGGTGTTAGCCATAGTCTTTTTCTTTATGGGGACTCAAAAATACATGGGTTTGGGTATTCAAGAGATTGTGGCTTCTTTTGTGGTGCAACAAGAGTGGTGGGTGTTTTTGTTGAAAATAGCTTTCACTGCTTTTACCATTGGTGCGGGTTTTAAAGGGGGAGAGGTCACACCTTTATTTTTTATAGGAGCTACACTCGGTAGTGCACTGTCGGGTTTTTTACCTGTTGAGCTTTATCTACTTGCTGCGCTCGGCTTTGTTGGGGTTTTTGCTGGGGCAACGAATACCCCAATCGCTTGTACGGCCATGGCTATGGAACTTTTTGGGGTGGGAATTTGGCCACAAGCTGCTATCATTTGCTTTACAGCATACCTTTTTTCTGGACAATCCTCAATCTATGCTGCCCAGCAATTGCCCAATCCCAAATGGCGAATTATCACAAATATTTGGAGGCGCTAGCAACTTACTCTTCATCACCTAAAATGGTCTGCGTTCGTTTGTCGATGTCCCTTAGCGCAGTGGTGTGGCGTTGCAAAATGCGAAAATTTTCGCGTTTTACTTCTGGCCAATCACGGGCGGCCCAAATGGTGTCTCTAGAAAAGTGCGCCGATTGGTGCACATCCACTATGGGAGCGGGATAAGTTTCGCCAATACGAACGCCATACATGACCTGCTCCATCTCACTCATTTGCCAAGGCGCATGCACAAGTGTGTGGGGCAATGGGGCTAACTCCGGAATCCATTTCTTGATAAAAACACCCTCGGGGTCGTGATCTTCACTTTGTTTTACGGGATTATAGGTCCTTATGGTGTTAATGCCCGTGGTACCAGCCTGCATTTGAAATTGTGGATAGTGAATACCGGGCTCAAAATCTAAAAATACTTTGGCCAAATGGTGCACCCCCGCTTGCCAAGGTTGCCACAGGTTAAAGGTCAAAAAGCTGACTAGCATAGCGCGCATGCGAAAATTTAAATAGCCCGTAGCCACTACGCAACGCATGCTGGCATCAATCATGGGTACTCCTGTTTGACCTGTTTCCCAAGCCTTGATGTAGTCAGGGCGAATGGGTTTGGATAAAGCATCAAAACCTCTGTTTAAATTGCGGTATTCGAGCTCGCATTCGGATTCGAACTTTTGTATAAAATGGCAGTGCCAATGTAACCTGCTGATGAAAGCCTGTAAAGGTTGTTTGTATCGGGTAGTGCTGCGCAGTTCGTTTTGTGCCGTTTGAAAAACTTCGCGTAAACTCAATGTCCCCCATGCCAAATGTGGGCTTACCCGCGACAGGGAAGTGCGACTTTCTGTTGGTTTGGATATGTGCCGTTGATAGTTTCGATAGTTGTGTTCCTGAAAGTAATGTTGGAGCAGCTGCCTGCCAGCAGTTTCTCCTGCTCGCTGATAATCAGTCGGATACTGCTGCATTTTTAAATCCAAATTCTTCGGTAAGGAAAAACGATCGGGACAGGTGAGGTTTTCCCAAGTTGCTGCGCCAATATTGGGAGTTTGTAATGGGGCATTCATAAAATCTCGCCACTTCGCATCCCAGTTTGTACGGTGCTTGAGTCCGCGCCAAACGGCTTGCTGCTTGCTTTCATGCCATGGAATGCCATTCTCCGCAAACCAATTTTTCATGGAAAGGTCTCTTGCAAAACTCCAACGCAACCCTGTTTCCATATGACTGTGCACCGCAACAATGTTATACTGCGTTTTGAGATACTCAAATACAGCTATGGCTGTTCCATAAAATGAAGTTACGGGAAGTCGTGTTTTTAAATCTTTCAACGAATGAAAAACAAACTGCCAATGGCGCAAACTTGTATCCGGATGTTTTTGCCATTCTGGTTCAAAAATGTAAATAGGTAAAATGGGCAATCCGTGCTTTGTTGCTGCTGCAAGTGCGGCGTTATCGTGTGTGCGCAAATCTCTTTTGAACCAAAGGACTACTATCGATTTTATTACCACTTCATTGCATTTAAGAAATTTTCACCGCAGCATTATCATTTTGGAGTTGAGGCAGTGGCGTAGCAACACCATTTAGTCAACTACATTACTTGTTTTCAATCAAGTTGTTGCGTTCTTAATGTTAAGTTAATGTTATGTTTTTGTTATCTCGCTGTTATTGAATTGTTTTTTCCTTAACTTTGAGGTAACATTAAAAGCAACGATAAATTCAAACATTATGAAGACGATACTAGTAACATTAAGCATATTTTTAGGTTCACTCCTCCACGCACAAGTCACAGAAAAAATAGCTGAAGACGGCAGTTCCACTATCTACAACGAGGTTTCAGGGGTGGTTTATTTTGAGAAATATTCAGCAGACCAACTCCTTGTTGAAACGGGAGCCTTCCTTGATGGTCGCCCACATGGTGAATGGATGCGCTACAACGAAGAAGGGAAAACCATTGCTCAAGCCACCTATACTTTTGGTAGCAAAGAAGGCCGTTGGTTGATTTGGACGGATGATGCAACAGTTCTCTACGAAATCAACTACGCAAACAACGAAAAACTTTCAGCATTCAAATGGCGCGTAGAAGATCAACAATATGTAACGAAGTAAAAAAAAGCCCTTTCAATTTGAAGGGGCTTTTTTTTTGAATAAGCTTCGCATCTCCAAGTTCACGATGCAATCCAATGCAGGCGTTATGCTTTTTTATATCCTTTATACAGCAACCAACTCCCTAAAATAAGGGCATAAATACCGATGATGTATCCAATTTTTAGATTGTCAAACGGATTCCACAAAATGAGTACTCCCAAAATAATGGAAAGTGTTCCAGTTGCCCAAAGGAAGTAATTTTTACCCTCTTGCTGCAGCGCACTCAAAAATTGTAAGATCCCCAACCATATGGCATATCCTGCTAATAAAAGATTGACAACAGAGGCCAATGTTGTTGAAAAGTAATTGATGAGTACCCCGATAAGTATTGCTATCAAAGCAAAGAGATACTTTTGCTGACCTGCCATCAAGGCGTCTTTATGGCGAATGAGGTAAAAAATCCCGTATCCAGCGCCTACCAAAATGATTAACCAACCGGTTTGACGGATAAAAACAGCATTGTCAAAGTCGTGATTGGCAAAATATGACAGCCCTAGTAGCATTGCGGCAATACCGAGCAAATAAAATAAATACTTCGTTACTTTTGATTTTTCCATTGTTTTATTGTTTTTAGGGTTAAACTTGAGTATGCATTCGATAAGGTTGATGGCTGTGCGTTTGGCGGAAAAAGCCTTTGCGGAGAAGCCTCATACTTTTACTTCTTTTCTTGCCTCAATGGGTGTGGTCAAAGGGGCAAAGTCTTGAGCTAAAAATTGATAATGCGCCGCAATGCCAATCATGGCGGCATTGTCTGTAGTAAATTCGAAAGCAGGCAGATGCAACGTATACCCATTTTGGCGACACAACGCTTGCAATTGCTGGCGGAGTTCACTGTTTGCAGAAACACCTCCTGCTGTAGCAATAGATTGAATTCCTGTAGTTTGTGCTGCTTTTTTTAGTTTGCTAACTAAAATAGAAACTATGGCTTTTTGTGCACTTGCGCAAATATCATTTATGTTTTCTGTAATGAAATTGGGATCCTGCCGCATTTCCTTTTGCAAGAAATACAGAAAACTTGTTTTCAATCCACTAAAACTAAAATCGAGGTTGGGGATGTTGGGTTTGGCAAACTCAAAGGCACTCGGATTGCCAAGTTTTGCTAGTCTGTCAATTTCGGGTCCGCCAGGGTAGGGGAGGTTGAGCATTTTGGCTAACTTGTCAAAGGCTTCACCTGCCGCATCGTCAATGGTTTGTCCAATGATTTCAAATTGGTGATAATCGCTAACCTTTACGATTTGGGTATGGCCCCCACTAACCGTTAGACATAGAAATGGAAAGGTGGGAGGCTCTTGCTGTGGGTGTTTTATAAAATGCGCCAAAATATGGGCGCGCATGTGGTGTACCGAAATGAGGGGAATATCAAGGGCTAGTGCCATACTTTTTGCAAAAGCACCGCCAACAAGTAAACTGCCTAAAAGCCCTGGTCCTGATGTGAAAGCGATAGCACGTAAGTCACGCAATTGAATGCCCGCTTTTGCCACCGCTTGTTGCACTACAGGTATGATATTCTTCTGGTGAGCCCGCGAGGCTAACTCAGGCACAACTCCGCCATACAGCTCGTGTACCTGCTGATTGGCAATCAAATTAGACAACACTTCGGTGTCTTTCAGCACTGCGGCTGAGGTGTCATCACACGACGATTCGATGGCGAGAATATAAATGGCTTTACTCATAGTGTTGACCCGACGTTTTGCTGCTGTAAAATTTCTTCAACAATCCTATAATTAGTCAATTATACATAGTATTTTTGAAGCATTACTTTTTGCCAAAGATACATTTCTAAAAACTATCAAAAAGCTCATAAAAATATTTCTTTATTTGGTCTTCATCGCTGTAGTTATTGTGCTGGCGGTGAGTGTGATTTTTTCTTTTACTGCCGTGCAATCTTGGGTGGGGAAAAAAGCGGTCACTGCATTAAACCAACATTACAATACCACCATTCAATTTGAGCGATTGAAATACACTTGGCCCAATCACATCGAATTGTTTGATGTGTACGTCCCAGATTTGACTCATGGGGATACGTTGCTTGTGATGAAAAGACTTAAAACTCAGTTTTTGAGTTATTCTACCCAACAAAACTTTTTGAAACTGGGCTATGTCAGTGCATCCGATGTGTACATCAATATGATGAAATACGACTCGGATTCCCTTTTTAATTCTATGGAATTTATCAATTGTTTTCTTACGGAAGATGCCAGTGAGATGCCTCCCTTTAAAATGAGTGTCCCCGCCTTTCGTTTGGCGAATATTCGGTACAATAAATTGCAACCTGACTGTGATTGGTGCACTCAAATTCAATTGACGGAGGCGTTGCTATCGGGTAAAAATTTTACATTAGACAGCTTGGATATCGCGTTGACGATTCATGAAATGAAATACAAAGATCGCGATCGATTTGATTTGAAGCACTTGTGCGGCACAGCTTTGTGGACGCCGGAAATGGTGATTGTGGATTCATTAATTTTCCGAACCGATGCTTCTCGCATACGGTTAGAAGGTGTAATGCAAACCGATAGTCTAAAAGGGTATGCAAATTACTTAACACAAGTAAAGCACAATGTATCCCTACAGGCACCCGCAGTGAGCTCTAGAGAATTTCAAATGTGGATTCCGCAATTTCCAGATTTTGGCACCTTTGCCATATCGGGTAAGGCCGGGGGTACTGTGTTGGACTTTTCTACAACAGATGTTGCTATACAACTTGGAAATGCCACTCAATTTTATGGAGCAGTGGCGCTAAAAAATTGTACAGACCCTTCAACGCTCTACCTCAATGCCAAAGCGCAAAATTTGACTACAACTCCAAAAGACATGGAGCAATACCTCTTTCAGTTTTTTGATACGGTACCTGATTTTGATTATGCGCAATTGGGGACGCTCACGTTAACAGGAGATTACGTAGGGACGATTGAAGATTTTCGAGTTAGTGGAGGCATTGCGTCGGCTTATGGTCAACTACAAGGTGACTTAGTGTTATCTGATCTTAGAGACTTAGACAAAGTAGCCTACGAAGGAAGATTGGCCTTCAAAGATTTTGCATTGGATCGCTTTACCTCAGAACAGCGCTTTGGGAAGATGAATGCCATAGGTGTGATAAAGGGGGAGGGCATAAATAAAGCAAACCTGCGGTCTTTGGTTGACCTTCGAATTTCAAAACTGGAGTTTAACAACTACGCCTACAGTAATATTATGGCGAATGGTTTTGTTGCGGATCAATTGTTTAGTGGTAAACTCACCGCAAAAGATCCTCATTTTGATTTTGATTTTGAAGGGACAGTAGGCTTTCAATCCGATAGTACTGTTTTCGACTTCAATGCGGTGTTGTATCACGCCAATTTATTCGCACTGAATTTTTCGACAAAGGAAATCGCCATTTGTAGTGGTACCGCCAAAATTGACTTCAATCGCACAGAAAGTTCGGATTGGCTTGGGCAAGTATTGCTTTCAGAAATACAGTATGAAGATCAAAACAACCTTTACTTTTTCGAAAAACTAGAAGTGAAATCTGAGATTTCTAAAGCAGAAAAGCGATTCTCGGTATTGAGTGACCTCTTTGATGCAGCATTGCGAGGGAGGTTTCAATTTGACGAATTATTAGCCGGTATTCAATACGTGGGGCAATCCATTTATCCGCCGTTGGCCATTACGCAAACCAAAATGCCCGAGTACGTGACGGCGAACTTGCGCATCAAAAACGCCAAACTGTTCTACAATTTGTTTTTGCCCAAGTTTTACGCCAGTAGAAACACAAACCTCTCCATTACTTTTGATGCAAGTCAAGATTACTTTGCAACCACCTTTGAGGCCCCAGAATTGTTTTGGGACTCGCATCAGTTTTTTGGAGTGGAGGGACGTATTGCTGGAACCCTTAGCCAATTGCAATCTGAGGTGCAGTTGCAACACTACAAAAAAGGTGAGTTTTTTCTTGATGCATTGCGTATTGTTACCCAACAAATGGATACGGTAACCAATCTTACGCTTTCTAATTTGGGAGCTGCTGCGGACAATGCGGTCGCCATTAGCGGAAGCGTTACTTTCAAAAGCGACGATGAAATTGAAATAGCCCTGAATCCAGGGTATTTTAATGTCATAGGGTCCACTTTTACATTGGAACGTGAAAATATCCTGCGCATTCAAGAAGACCGCATTGAAGTGATTGATTTTGAGCTGAGTCAGGATGCAGGAAGGCTGGCACTGAATGGTGTTGTTTCTAAAAATCCATATGAAATACTTCGAGTAGAGGTGCATAACATGCCGTTAGATATATTGAATGGTGCATTAGACTTTCCTTTTTTGTTGTTCAAAGGCACTATCAACGGTGAGTTGCTCGGAAGCGATGTGTTTAAAGCGCCCAAGTTCTTCGCAGATCTCGTCATGGATAGCTTGTTTGTAAACGAACAATTTGTGGGTGAAATGCGCTTTAATTCCTTTTGGGACATACAAAGTTCTTTGGTGAACTTTGACGGGGGAGTAGTGAAAGAAGCTGACGAGCAATTGACATTTAATGGTACCTTCAGACCTGATGACGATCAAGAAATTTTACTAACTGCGGGGTTCAATCGTTTTGAAGCCAACTTTTTAGATCCCATATTTAAAGATGTATTTAGTGATATTCGCAGTACAATTAATGGGCGATTTCAGATGTCTGGACCTATTCGCAACCCATCGTTTGAATCAAAACTGGAGCTCGCTGCCATGCAATTGACCATCCCTTATCTCAATACCCGCTATGATGTGGTGGGGAGTCCAGAAATTGAAATATCCTCTTCACGGATTGACTTGGGTGAATTTGGCATAAAGGACGCGACTTTTGGCACCACTGGGCGCGTATCGGGATGGTTGGAGCACCGCGTTTTTCGTGATTTTAAATTTGACGTGCGCGTGATGGCCGAAAATTTACTCGCATTAAATACCGCCGCCAACACGGCCAATTATTACTATGGTACCGCGTTTGCCAAAGGATTTGTCGAGTTATCAGGGACACCTGAAAATTTAATCATTAAAATGGACGCGACCAGTGTGGGCAATTCAAAAATCAATATTCCACTTGATAATCCTACAGAAATCAGTCAACAAA
This sequence comes from Schleiferiaceae bacterium, assembly GCA_022565875.1. Classification (GTDB taxonomy): domain Bacteria; phylum Bacteroidota; class Bacteroidia; order Flavobacteriales; family Schleiferiaceae; genus JAIULY01. Next base: position 20,568 of record JAIULY010000026.1, read on the forward strand.
GTTTTATCACTTTTGTAAAAACAGATGATTCAACTGCTTTGGGTGCCGAAACCATTGGCGGGATAGAAGGGGTGACGTTGGATTTGTCGTTCAACATGACACCTTCAGCTGAGGTGACGTTACAACTAGACCCCACTGCTGGAGGCGCCATTAGAGGACGCGGTAATGGACGGATTCGCTTGCTAATGGATGCCAGTGGTGAATTGGAAATGTTTGGGAATTATCAAATAGAAAGTGGTGAATATCAATTTGTTTTGCAGCGAATTGTCAACAAGCCTTTTAAAGTGGCGCAAGGGAGTTCTATCAGTTGGAATGGCGACCCCTTTAACGCTCTTTTGGATTTGCGAGCCGTTTACGCCACGCGGACCAGTTTAACGGGAGTAGTTACCAATACCGCTTATCGCGGCAATCGGGTAAATGTCGATCTAAACCTCCTGCTCTCCGGATACTTGCTGGATACCGATATTCAATTTGATATTCAACTGCCACAATCTGATCCGGCATTTCAAGAAGAACTCAACAGTCGTTTCAACGATCCAGATAAGTTGAACGAGCAAGCCTTCTCCTTGTTGGTGTACAACAGTTTCTTTGATCCTGGCTTAGGTGCCGGTGGAAATATCGGAAACTTGGCAGGTACTGCACTTGGCGCCAATGCTATGCAAGGGCTGTCCGCTCAAGTGAGTAATTTCCTCAACAAAGGCGCAGGCGATTGGGTGGATATCAATGTGGCCTACAATCCTGGAGGTGTAAACACCGCCGCCGTGGCTGACCCGTTACTGCAAAGCCAAGAAGAAATTGCCCTCGATTTATCCCGGCAGTTTTTTGATGATCGTATTGTTGTGAACAGTGTTTTTGATGTGCCTGTGGGTGCAAATCCAAATAGACTAGCAGGAAATATTTCTGTGGAGTACAAAATCACTCCAGACGGTCGTATTCGAACTAAATTCTTCAACCGTAGTAATTTGGATAATCCCTATGTCGATCAGTTGGCACCTTACTCGCAGGGGGTAGGTATTTTTTACCGAAAGGATTTTGACACCTTGCGATTTTGGCGCCTCAAACAATTGGCTACCAAGCCAAAGGATGATGAAACGGACGCGTCTGATGCGGGCAAAGTTATGGACAGCACATCAGAAGAAGAGCCCGGATCACAATCACAGCCTAATACAACACCCTAAATTTTAGGGTGCCCGAAATATTTCGCAACTGCTTTAGCAAGTCTTTGTCATAGACCTTGTCAATGTCTGTTATGACATATCCAATTTGCTCATTGGTTTTTAAATATTGACCAACGATGTTACTGTTCGACGAGGCAAAAAGCTGATTAATTTTTGCCAACACACCCGGCTCGTTTTTGTGAATGTGAATGAGTCGGTGTGCCTCCTTCAAAAACGGTAACTGAATAGCGGGAAAATTTACCGTATTTTGGGTGTTGCCTGTATTGATAAAGTCGACAAGTTTTTGAGGCACAAAACGCGCAATATCTTCTTGCGCCTCAAGAGTTGACCCACCGATATGCGGGGTGAGAATTACGTTTTTCGCAGATTGAATGCTGTGGGAAAAAGGCGCTCCATTTTTTGTGGGTTCATCTGGAAAAACATCGATGGCCGCACCTGCTATATGCCCATTGTGCAGGGCAGCTTCCAAGGCATCAAGATCCACCACACTGCCGCGACTCAAGTTCAGAAAATAACTGCCGGGTTTCATGGCGTTGATTTCGCTTGCGCCAATCAGTTGTGAGTTTTCCGGCCGGCCGTCCACATGAACAGAAACAATGTCTACTGTTTTTAATAGTGTTTCCAAGTGGTAAACTTTTGTAGCATTGCCTAGCGGTAGTTTTTCATCGATATCGTAGAAATACACATCCAACCCGAGATTTTCTGCCAAAACAGATAACTGCGCCCCGATATTGCCATAGCCAATGATACCCAATTTTTTTCCTCGAATTTCATAACTCGAAGTGGCGAGTTTGTTCCAAAGGCCATTGCGCATTTCAAAGATTCTATCGGTAAGATTGCGCAACAAGAAAATAATTTCAGCGATGGCTAGCTCTACAACAGAACGCGTATTGCTAAATGGCGCATTGAAAACAGCAATTCCTTTTTGTGTGGCTGCGTGTAAGTCTATTTGGTTGGTGCCAATACAAAACGCTCCTATCAGATGCAGACGCTTGGCGTGCTCTAAAACTGCTTGGGTCACCTGGGTTTTGCTGCGAATGCACAAAATACTCACGTCTTCAATCACGTTCATGAGTTCTGCCTCGGTAAGTGCACCACTAACGACGTTGACATTATAGCCCTCGTCAGTGAAAAAATCGATGGCGTTCTGATGGATGTTCTCCAATACAAGAACATTTAATCGGCTTTTTGGATAACTAATTTTTCTTTCCATTTTATTGATATACAATATTTCGTCTAAACTGGGTGCTACATGATCGGCAAAGGACACCACTCTGGAGCGGTGCACATTTTCTGTAAAGGCATAAAAGGTTTGTGCCACCCCGGCAGCACGCATTTCGTAATCCGTGAAACCATCGCCGATGACACAAATAGTGCCTTTTAACTGTAATTGCTCCAACACCTTGCTCTTGCCTCCATTTTTTGAAAGTACATTTTCTTTGTCAAAACCAATGATATTATCATGATTATCAAATACAAAAGTGTTGGCGTGTACATGGTCGGGGCCTATACCAAAATCAGCCACCACGGGAATGATGAATTCCTTAAAACCGTTGCTGACAATGTGTATGTCGGAGGCGTATTTTCGGATGAATTTTTTGTTGATTTGAAAGGACTTAGAAACACGTTGTTGAAGGCGCTCCACAAGCTCGGGTAGGTGCTTGCGATGGGCTGATAGCAAGGCTATTCGCGCATCTAAACTCTCTCTAAAGCTCAATTGTCCCTCCATGCCGCTGTTGGTAATGTTGGTAATGGCTTCTAGTTTCGAAACTTTTTCTGGATCGTTGGCTAAACAAATTTCACCAAGTATATCAAGTGCTTCAACTTGTGTAAAGGTGCTATCAAAGTCAATGATGAATTTTTTACGGAATGACATTTCTGTTGATTGATTTGCTAGTTTAGTCGCGCAAAGCTAAAAAAATATCAATACAATGTGTTGTTTTGTTCTTTTTATTGAATGAGTTTTTTTTTCGCAAGAGGTTTACAAATGAATCGAGTTGTTAGGTTCGTCTCATTAGGATTATTTTAGGGACGAAAGAGATAGACTGAGAGGAAAACCTGCTATTTCGCGCCTTTGGCGCTTTTTTAGAAACGGGGTTTTCTATAATCCAAGGGCTGTCATCCTTGGCTATTGGTTTCGCACCTTTGGCGCTTTGGTCGAGGCGAGGTGTTCTTTTTTCCTAGGGCTGTCACCCTAGGCTATTGGTTGCGCACCGTTGGCGCTTTGGTAGAAACGGGGTTTTCTATAATCCAAGGGCTGTCACCCTTGGCTATTGGTTGCGCGCCTTTGGCGCTTTTATTTTCAGGGTTTCTAGTTCGTTTGGCTTAAATGATGTTTGCATGTGAAGGCACTTATAGCAAGATAGCTGCAAAGGGCGGCAAGAATCCCAAAAAAATTGGCGTCTATCCCA
>JAIULY010000027.1 GCA_022565875.1 Schleiferiaceae bacterium
ACGTAAAAATTTTAACAGACATTCTGCACCATACCGGAATCAATCCAGAGGAACGCAAACAAATTGAGATTGAACAAGAAGCCTGGAGAAGTGTGAATGCCATGTTTGAAGATAAGGAGCGTGAATTATTGAACAAACTCAAAGAGAAAGACAAGGTTTTGGAGGAAAAGGACAAAGTTTTGGAAGAAAAGGACAGAATTATCAATGAGCTCATGAAAAAACTTGGAAAGCAATAAATACAGAGGACAGAATATTCAAGGAGTACATTTGCTTATTGTATTCACGAGGACTTAGATTGGGGTAGGAATTGGGACAAAAAACTTTGTGACTCAAATTTTACCCACAAAAAAGCCCCAAAGGGGCGCAAACAATAGCCAAGCCTGAAGGGCTAGGACAACGGTTACACGAAGTTTCGTGAAGTATTCGGTAGTTTTTTCCCTTTTTTTATAAATTTCCACTTACATTCCTCGATGGACTCAAGTTTGCATCGCTTCTATACCGTTCTGGAAACAGGGTGCAACTGCGAAATAGCTTACACCATACAGACCGCTCTCTCATCGCAACTCCACTGAAGCCTGCGTCAACGGCGGTAAAACTCCTCACAACGGGCTCTAACGCCTACCGTGGTGAAATAGCATTGCATTGGCATTCAACCATTTTCAGGTAACTGGCAAACTATTCGTTTTCTAGGGTCAATTCATCATAAGCAATGTGAAAAATTGCGTCGCCTTTATGCACCAAAGGGAAGTTGTTGTGACCTATTATAGAGCCATTAACAGGACTAATAATTTTGACGCTGTAGTCGTTGTGCGGACTATTGATTTTACCTATTATCTCTCCTTGTTTCACTTTTTGTCCGGATTGCTTTCGAAACGAAAACAACCCAGAAACCTCAGCGCGGACCCAACTACTCTGCTGAAATAGGGTTTGTCGCCGAGGCTTGGGGTTGGACTTGATCATGCCGTAATGAAATAGGACGCGCTTAGTGCCTCGAATGGCTTCTTCTATGGCAAATTCAGAAAAACGCAGAGCCTCTCCTCCTTCGTAAACAATTATGGGTTTCCCCAATTCCATTGCCGAAGCGCGCAATGAGTTGGCTATAATACCCGAGTACAAGGTAAAGGGTGCTTTAAAAAGTGTTGCCAAATCCCGTGCTTTGGTGTCTTGTTTGTCAAAACGTATCTGCGGATAATTGGTGCGACTTGCACCACCCGTATGAAAATCAACCCCAAAGTCGATATGTGGTAAAATTTTTTGTGTTAGGGTATATGCCACCAAAGAGGCCAGCGAGCCTTCAGCGCTCCCTGGAAAACTGCGATTTACATCCTTACCGTCTGGTACATCTCTACTGAAGTTGATGAACCCATACACGTTGATAATGGGCAGTGCCAAAACCGTCCCGCACTTGAGTTTATTCAGCATCTTGCTAGCAATAATGCGTCGTACGGTTTCTATACCGTTGATTTCATCGCCATGCAGCCCACCCGAAAGTAAAACGGTTGGACCGGGTTCTTTCCCATGAAAAATATGAACCGGCATGTGTATAACAGTTCCGGAAGGCAAGCGAGCAATCTCAAGTTCTACGACTGCTCGTTTCCCCGGCTTTATTATCGTCCCCTCAAATTCAAATGGTATAACAGCCAATATCTCGTGTTTTATATTCCAGTATAACTTTCTGGGGTTAGTCGCTTCATGTCTTCTTTAGCCGCTTTGCTTACCTCCAATCCCTCAATAAAGCTGTGCAACAATTCTTTATCAACGGCTTTATTGATGCGCGTTAACGCTTTCAAGGCCTCATAAGGCTGCGGATAGCCTTCTCTTCTTAGAATGGTTTGGATGCCTTCTGCCACCACAGCCCAATTGTCGTCAAGATCTCTTCTGATTTTCACTTCATTAATAACCAACTTACTAATACCGCGCAACATCGCATTCATAGCAATCAGGGTATGACCAAAAGGCACCCCCACATTGCGCAATACGGTACTGTCGGTGAGGTCGCGCTGCAATCGTGAAATGGGCAATTTCGCTGATAAATGCTCAAATATTGCATTCGCCATACCCAAATTACCTTCTGAATTTTCGAAATCAATTGGATTTACTTTGTGCGGCATGGCAGACGAGCCGACCTCGCCGTCCTTTAACTTTTGTTTGAAGTAGTCCATGGAAATATAACTCCAAACGTCCCGGTTAAAATCAATCAAGATGGTATTGATGCGTTTGATGCAATCAAACAATGCCGCCATATTGTCGTAGTGTTCGATTTGAGTAGTGGGGTAAGAACGCTGTAAATCGAGTACTTCCTCGATAAAATATTTGGCGAATTGATTCCAATCAAATTCGGGATAGGCGGCATAATGTGCATTAAAATTACCCGTTGCGCCACCAAATTTTGCACTATTAGGAATAAAGCGCAATTGTCTCAATTGTTGATCCAAACGCTCAACAAAAACCATGAGTTCTTTTCCCAAACGGGTGGGCGACGCAGGTTGGCCATGTGTTCTTGCCAACATGGGAATTTCCTCCCATTCCTCTGCGCGCTCTTTTAATACTACAATAACTTCGGCTATGGTGGGCATCATTACTTCTTGCATGAATTCCTTGATAGCCAATGGAATGCTTGTATTATTCACATCTTGGGAAGTCAAGCCAAAATGAATGAATTCTTTTTTCTCTTCTAGACCTAAGGCGTCAAATTTTTCTTTGATAAAATACTCCACTGCTTTCACATCGTGATTCGTGGTTTTTTCGATTTCTTTTACGCGTAGCCCGTCTTCTTCTGTAAAGTCGAGATAGATATCATGCAATTCATTAAAGCGATTAGCGTCAAAGCCGTCGAGTTGTGGCAAGGGCAATTCGCAAAGTGCTATGAAGTATTCAATTTCCACACGCACCCGATAGCGAATCAAAGCGAGTTCTGAAAAATAGTCTTGAAGGGGAAGGGTTTGTTTTGCGTATCGTCCGTCGATAGGTGAAATCGCTTTTAGTGCTTCGTTCATGGTAGCAAGGGTTTTATTGTACTGTTATTTTGTGCACACATAAAGGATTTCTCCCTTTGCGAGCGCATATTTTTCAACTTCTTCTTTTGGAAATTCTTTGGTATAATCGAAAGGCGTCACGAGAAAGCCTGCTGCTTGTAATCGCAAGTGGTAGTCATTGCCATATTTTCTAACGTGGTCATATTGTCCAAACAACCGCTCGCGTTCTTTTGGATCTTCCAAGGTCGGGTCTTCAATCGTTGGGCCTATTTCTGGATAATGCGGAACCTGCATAATGGCTAATCCACCTGGCTTCAATACGCGACACAATTCGCGCATGCACTGCGCATCGTCTGTCACGTGCTCCAATACGTGATTGCAAAAAACCACGTCAAAAGTATCGGCTTCAAATGGGATATCGTGGATATCCATTTGAACATCCGCTATGGGACTACCTAAATCAGCGGTGGTATACTCCAAGTTTTTTTGATTTCTGAAAATGTCTAAAAAGCATTGTTCAGGGGCCACGTGTAGCACTTTTTTAGGCGCGGTAAAAAAATCAGTAAAGCGATTGAGATACAACCACATCAACCGGTGCCGCTCTAACGAGTTGGTCGATGGAGACAAGGCATTTGGGCGCTGCGCATTCCCATATCCATAGGGCAAAAACTTGCGAAAACTTCTTCCATCAATGGGGTCTGTAAAAGTATCTCCAGCTAGAAATATCGGCATGACCTTCCGACTCACATAACTCATGCGGATGAGTATCGGACGCGGTACATTGTTGAGTATAAATCGAAATACAGTTGATAACATGGAAATGTGTTAGGCGGCAAATATACAACTTGAATTTTATGAAGGTTGATTGAGTTGCGGGTTGTTTTGACTGTGCTATGTTAGGCTTTCCTCGCTGTTTAGTTGACAATGCGAGCTTCAATAATTGTATGTCTGCATCCATTCTGTAACTTGCTCAAAAAAGATGAAAGCCTAATAACCCTTTTCGAAACCATTCAGGACGGAATCGCTTAGTAAGTAAATTTCCTCAGACGCTTTGCTACACCAAAAATGGACCCTTTTTCTCTTTGATGCGGTATGTCTAATACCTGCGATTACCTCCTCTAAAAAACACAAAACACACCACTGATTCATTTTTATGCGAAAGGCGTTTGTAATCTTCGCAAAAAAAAAGGCCCCAAAATGGGGCCTTTCTTGTTTGTACTTTTAAAAAATACTATCTAATAATCTGAATACTTTGAATATCCATCAAATTACCGGCTTGGATTCTCACAAAGTATTGTCCCACTGACATGTTGGACACATCAAGTGTGATGGTTTCCATACCATTAGTGCGGATAGTTCTCACAAGATGCGATTTTCCTTGAGCATCTACTACCTCTAAGAATAAGTCGCTGGCAAAGCTGGTTTTGATGGCGATATTTATGTCATTAGCAGCAGGATTAGGGAAAATTCTAACCAAGTTTTCGAAGGTGAGATTTTCAGTTCCAATTCCACTAAGTACAGGTAGAGGCACTAAATTACCACCAATGGGTAAGGCAGCCCACAACCCAAATGCTGGACCATTGCTATTGTCTCCCGGATTTACAAATCCACTTGCCAATACTGTAATAGCAGCACCATCTAGATTTAACGTTTGCAATGGCGCAGCATAGGCGGCTAATTCATTGCCCCCTGCAACTCGCAGCAACAATTCGTAATCAGCTGTTGTCAAATTTAAATACCCGTCAAAGTCGCCGTAAGCTAAAGCAGACACCAAGTTAGCCACAGGTAAAGTGGTTTCGTCGATATCAACTGCTGGGGCATCTGTTGCGCCGTGGAAAACCAAAACATCGGTTTCAGAGGCATTACCCGCCACTTCTTGTGCGCCTGCATAGACGAACAAATCGAAAGGCGTGGCAGGGTTAAATCCAGATGCACTTACTACACCGTTTGCAACAACGATATACGTTTCATTCTCATCAAGATTTACAGTAGTCTGGAACAAGGCTCCAACTGTATCCGTACTGTTTGCGGGTTGAATACTGATTACCAATGGCGTTTCAGCTGGCACATCATCAAATGGGGTGGCTGTTCTAAACTCAAAGTCTGGAATCAACTTCACATCATTTACCCAAACGTCTACGGTAGCCGCAGCTGGATCCGCAGCGTTGTGAATTACTTGGAGACGAGCAGTAGGAGCTGTTTTTTGATTTAAAGGAATAACAGTTCCATTTGGCAACACGGCCAATATTCCGAAAGGCTCTCCATTGTTATTCTGTGACGGATCTACAAATCCAGTGGCTATTAAAACCACTGCACTATCTGTAAAATTACCAGACAATAAAGGAGCTTCCCAAACGCCTACCGCAGTACCAGTAGCGGCCACTTCAACTTCCAACTCATAATCTAGAGGAACGAAAGGCGAATAACCATCAAAATCTCTGAAGGACAAATTAGTAATTGCAGCAGGCACAGGCACTGTCAATTCATTTACGTTCACTGTTGGGGCATCCGTAGAGCCGTGGAAAACCAAAATATCCACGCTGCCAGGAGTGGCCGCTTGCAACCGTGCTCCAGCAAATACCGACAAATCAAATGCAGGTGATGGGTTATAGCCCGAACCACTTACAATGCCGTTGGCTATTGCGATGTAGTTTTCATTAGCATTCAAGGTATATGTTTGTCTGAAGAGCGCGTTCACTGTGTCCGTAGAATTCGCTGGTTGAACGCTGATATCTATAGCAACATTCGCTGGGACGGGCAAGAATGATGTCGCATCTTGGTAGTTTAAATTGGGCAATACCTTAGCATCATTTACCCAGATATCCACGCTTGCAGCAGCAGCATCAGCCACGTTGTGGATCACTTGTAGTAATGCTTCTGGACCACCTACTGTCACCACTACAGAGTCAACTAGCACTCCGCATGGCGATGGCACTGATGCAACGAAAGTGTAAACGCCATTACCGGGGAAAGGTCCAACTGTTATACTTGGAATAGTATCTACAACGACTCCATTGAGTGTCCACTCAAAACCTGGTGTACTTGGAAGGGTTGGCAAAGTAGTGCCCGCATTGACGTCGTTGGGGTCTTGTGGCAGTGCTGTACTAGTTACTTCCCAAGATGCACCTGTATTCACATCAGGCCCAATCAAACGAAATCCAGATGTACTAGATCCAGTTGCCCCTGTTACAGGGTTTGACCACTCACTTGTTGGAACATTTGCAACGGCAGGGAAGGTGTAATTACCATAACCAACTGCATCGACAATATTGCCACTCGGGTCTTTTAACACTCGTCCAGCAACATCTCCTGAGTTAAACAACCCAGTGAATGTCCCCGTGCCGTGATAATAGAAATTTGAAGGGCTCGGTGTACTAGAACCCAACTGCCCCACGGCTACAATCATGGTACCATTAGGACTAAAGACTGTTCCAGGTCCGAAAGTAACGGAACTTAGCTGAGTAGTGGCATTGTATTGCTCCAGCACCCAACCGTCGAGATCAAATCCTGCAACACCAGTGATTTCTATGTAATCATCAGCAGTTAAATAAGAAGGCCAACCTGCTGTAGGTGCACCTGCCGCCGTTTTAAAGTGGCATTGCTCCGAGATGTACACCATTGGAGAATTTAGGAATGGTGACAAAACTGTAACATCTTCAGTATCTGTAGCAGATGCCAAGGTGATGGTTTTCGGCTGCACATCAATTATTGGTCGAACAAATAGCGATACTGGTGAAAGTGTATCATTAGTTGCCGACAAATTTGCATTATTCGGCAAAATCCATGCAGTCAAGTCATAAGTTCCAGGTAATGACATGTCCACAGAATTATCGAAAAAAGTAGTTGTACCTTCTGGTGCAAGGGTACCAGAGTTTATCACCAATGTACCGTTGCTGCTTACCGGACCTGTAACACTCCAAACAATGGTGAGATTATCCGTTGCAAAGTTCACGGCACTTCCGATAGTATTAGTTACTTGAAAAGAAGCTGTATCAGTAGTACTGTAGCATGTGCCGCGCAATAAATTACCATCTACGAGTGCTAAGTCGGCTGTGATAGGAGTAAACTCAAGGGCACCTCTATCAGGATTGGTTGCTGGTCTTGTCGCCCCTGAAAAATCCTCAAGAACGCCAAGGGAAGCACCATTGTTATTTGCCACGGGAGACAAAGGATTCAACAAACCCTGACTAGGGTTAGCAAACACTGGGTTACCAATTATTGTATTCGCGTCTACGCCTGTTGGCAATGCGTTTTGCCATAAGGCCAACGAAGCAAAATCATTGGTGCCTAAGCGGCCAACTACACCAGTGGCACTGGAATTAAAATAAACATTGTGATCAAAATTAAACGTGGCGTTGGCATTGCTAAACCAAACATGTCTTTGCGCCCCTGCACTGCCGTTGTCTATTGTGAAAATATTATTGCGCAGGTCTATATTATTCACATTTCCTGTGTGATAAAAGTTGGCAATCGTGCTTGAGCCAGGTTGTGCAGCGTTCTCAGCTAACAAAGTATTGTGATAAATCTCGTAAAAATCTGAATTACCTAATAAGTATATCGAATAATGTAAACCATTGCTATTCATGTTGTAAGCAATGTTATTTTCTATACGGATTGGCTTGGCCGCTGTACCTGATGTTCCAGACGCATAAAATGGGTAAGATCCAGTTGTTGTATTGCCCGCGGACGCGGCATCGTGTATGGCATTCTTGGCGACATAAGCGCCATGGGAATTATTAAGCAATGCAATTCCGTAGAATGTCGACAATAACGTACGTGTAGCTCTATTGATGTCATTCCCAACTACCTCAAGATCCTCTTGAGCAGAAGCGTATACGCCATACAAATGCCAATCTTTGATGACATTATTCAAGATTTTATTGCCTTGATTTAGAATCGTAGAACTTTGACCAATAATAATAATTCCATAGTACCCTCCATCGAAAACGTTATTCTCAAAGGTATTAAAACTACCATTATTCCCGAGAGTTGTTGCACCTGTTGGCGAACCACTCATTACGATACCAGCAAAAAAGGTGGAGGTAGATGATGTTGAGCTAATGATTTCACAATTGGTAAAAGTGTTGTGGTCCGCTTCGTTTGTCATCCAAACTGCCCAGCCCCAAGAGCTGCCATTGGCTTCAATGCGCAAATCATCAATGGTCATATGGTCTGTCCCATCTAAAACCAACGTGGCGCGCTCTGCTGTTGCTAACGCCTCCCAGGCTAGAGTGTTTCCATTACCGTTTATAGTAATGGTGTTCATTGCACTAGCTCCATTAATCGCTCCAAAAACTAAGCGCTCGTTGTAGGGACCACTGTTAGGGGCCACATCAACCACAATTGGACCAGTGATTTGACCACAGGATAAAAATTGAGAAAAATCTCCAAAAGATTGGAAATTGGTACCAGCTGTAGGCGCAGCACTATTGATGGTGTAAGTTCCTCCTGCTATTGGTCCTCCTTGTACGGTTACCATCCTAGAAGCAGAGGTATCTACCGAAGTACCACAGTTTACAATGAGGCGGTAGTAGGTATCTGCTGATGGCGCCACACGAGCGGTTGAATTGGTGTCACCTGCGATGTTTGCCCAAGTGACGTTGTCAGCTGAGGATTGCCATTGAAATTGTGTGTTGGTACCAAATGAAATACCAGTCGCACTTAAATCGGTGGAATCTCCCAAACAAATAGTTGCTGGCAGGGCATTAACAGAATCGACATTTGCTGTTACACAAGGTACGGCGGGTATCAATTCAATTCCGCCTGTAAACCATCTTGGATTGTTGGCTGGATTGGCAAAACTACCACCATAACCGATGTTTTGATTGTTTATTTGGAAGTTGCCTGAATGGAGTGATACACCACCAGATGTGAATGTGCTGGGTGTGGGTACAGGAGTAGGACCGCTGTAACGTATACCCGTAGTGGATTCTACCGCAAATCTTAAAGTAGTATTTGCCGGAATCGTCAAGTTTAAATTTGAAAATGTGCGATAGTAACCATTTGCTGGTACTGCTATCGCGGACGAAGTGGCATGATTTGTCCAAGCAGGCGTGGAAATACTGGGGAGTCCAGAAAGATCTGTACCGCTGGACCATAAAGTAGCTACGGTATTGTTGTTGACTGTTTGCCAGAAAACATCAATATTTTCTAAAATCACTGGCGTTGCGTTGCTGTTTTCAACAACAAAAGTAACCGCTGATGCCCCAAAAACACTGTTGCTACCATCATAACCCGATGCACCATCGGTGGTCAAAACTATTTGTGCATTTGCCGGAGTGGAAATGACATAAACTAGCATTCCAAACAATATCGGAATGACGCCAAGCCTGAAGAGCTTTGGAATTTGTAATGTTCTTTTCATTATTTCTCAGTTTTATTGCAGTTGCAACACGAACACCCCTTAATATGTTTAAGAATCAAACTATCATTTTAAAAACAATAAGTATAAAATCACAAAAACAACGCATTATAGAAAGTCCTTCCTTACAAAAAGTAAGCATATTGCTCTTTTTCAGTAACCTGCAAAATATCATAAATTTTTGTTAAAATTTCCCCATGCAAGACAAGGATAAGCAGTAATTTTTTTGTCACACAACAAGTAATCTACATGTTAACAAAATAAATTTACGCATCATCGTTGATTTATGTCATTTTTTCATACCTTCGCATTCTAAAACTTAGACTTTTATGAAAAAGATTTTGAATTCAGCCCTCGCATTGACATTTGTCTTTGCCTTAAGTACCGCCACAGTTTCTGCTATTTCTTTAGATAACGACCCACCTAAGAAAGAAAAAACAGAAAAGAAAGCCGAGAAAAAAGCCTCTTGCTGCAGCACTGCAACAGCTGCCTCTTCTTGTGGCGATAAGAAAACCACTGAAGCAGAAACCACCACTACCACTACGAGCACAACAGCTACCGAAAAGAAAGCTGCTTGTTGTTCAACCAAAAAGTAAATTAGACACTCGTGCTAATGCGAAACACTTCTCATCTTTGGGAAGTGTTTTTTTTTGAAAACAATGGACCTTATTATTTGCATGTTAGCTTCAGTTTCAACAATTCGAGTTCACTATCTTTGCCGCCATGGATCAGCAAACACACAAAGCCGGTTTTGTCAATATCATTGGCAATCCCAATGTAGGAAAGTCTACTTTAATGAATGCGTTATTGGGTCAAAAACTCAGCATCATCACACCAAAAGCCCAAACCACTAGGCATCGTATTTTTGGCATTTTGAATGACCCCCAGTATCAAATTGTATTTTCTGATACCCCTGGGGTGATTAAACCGGCCTATGCCATGCAATCGCAAATGATGGACTATGTAGGTGGTGCTTTTGAAGATGCGGATGTGTTTTTATACGTGGTAGAAATAGGAGAGCGGGCATTGAAAGATGAGAAATTGTTCAACAAACTGCAAAACACAAAAATCCCTGTAATCATTTTGTTGAACAAAGTGGACCTTGCCACACAGGAAAAATTAGAAAGTGAAAGTCAATTTTGGCAGCAAACTTTCCCCAATGCAGAGGTGATACCCGTTTCGGCATTAAAGAATTTTCAACTCGATCATTTGGTAGAACGATTGGTTTATTTGTTGCCGGAATCTCCAGCTTATTTCGACAAAGAAGCTATTACAGATCGTCACGAGCGCTATTTTGTTTCTGAAATCATTCGCGAAAAAATCCTTTTGCGCTATCAAAAAGAAATTCCCTATGCCGTAGAAGTGGTGGTTGAAGAATTCTTTGAGGAAGACCCCAAAATCACTCGCATCCGAGCCATAATTTACGTAGAGCGCCAGTCACAAAAAGGCATAATAATCGGTCATAAGGGCGCCGCCATCAAACACGTGGGTATCGATGCCCGCAAAGACATCGAAGCGTTCCTCGACAAGCATGTTCATTTAGAACTATTTGTAAAGGTGCAGAAAGACTGGCGTTCTGACACCCAAAAACTCAAGCGATTTGGCTATTAAACCATATAAGAATATTTGGTACCCTCTGCTGCTAACGGTTGTTGGGTTTTCAATGCCCATCTTTGGTTACGCACAGCTTGCCGCAGCTGAAATCACCTATTTGGAGACTTTGTACCAACAACTTCACCAAGAACCCGAGCTTTCATTTGAAGAGGAAAAAACCTCCAAAAAAATGGCCCATGAACTGCGCTCCATTGGCTTTCAAGTAACGGAAAATATCGGACAATGGGGTGTGGTTGGTGTTTATGAAAATGGTCCCGGGCCCACATTACTCATTCGGGCAGATATGGATGCCCTACCCGTTAAAGAAAATACTGGACTACCCTATGCCAGCACCCGATTTGCGCAAACACAGACTGGCGACCGCGTTGGCGTGATGCATGCCTGTGGGCACGATTTACACATGACGGTATGGACAGGGACAGCGCGTCAGTTGGTTTCTCAAAAAGAACAATGGGCTGGCACATTATTGTTTGTTGCTCAACCTGCTGAAGAAGTAGGAAAAGGCGCCAGAGCCATGCTTGCCGACGGGCTGTTCGAACGGTTTCCCTTGCCCGATTTTGGGCTTGCATTACATGCAAATCACTTCTTGAGGGCCGGGTCTATTGGCTACACCAAAGGATATAGCATGGCAAATGTAGACATGGTTGACATTGTTATCTATGGCGAAGGAGGACACGGTGCCGCCCCGCATCTCACCATTGACCCTATCGTCTTGACAGCCAAAATTGTTTTGGCGTTGCAAACCATAGTCAGTCGGGAACTTTCACCCATGGAACCCGCCGTCCTCACTATAGGCGCAATAAATGGCGGTAGCAAAGGCAATGTTATTCCCTCGGAGGTGAGTCTAGCGCTGACGCTGCGCTCCTATGAAGCAAACATTCGTCAGCAAATGATTGAGAAAATTCAACGCATTTGCAAATATGAAGCATTGGCTTCTGGCGTTTCAGATTCGCGATTACCCAAAGTTGCAGTAAGAGACGAACGCGCCACAGCCGTGTTTAATGATGAGCACATCGCAGAAAGTGCCCTCATGGGTATACGGTTGGCTATTGGCGACAGCAATGTCATTCGCGTGCCAGCCGTAATGATTGGTGAAGACTTCAGTGAATACGGCCAAACAGCCGCACAAGTTCCACTGTTCTTGTTTTGGTTGGGCACCATTAGTGAACAACGACTAGAACAGCATCAAACCTCAAAAACACCACTGCCGACGCTTCACGGCGACGCCTATTTCCCCGACTTGCACCCTACCATTGCTACGGGCGTACTGGCATTATCTGCCGCTGCATTACAACTGCTACAAAGGAAGTGACAGAAGATTATTCTACATACCAAACCATTACCGAAAGTGCCCAAAGCCTTTTCAAAGACAGAGGAAGTAAATTTTTTGGCTACGCATTTCCTGTTGCTTCAGAAGAAAACTTTCAAGAACAATTAGAGGAAATAAAAAAAATGCACAAACAAGCACGCCATTTTTGCTATGCTTGGCGTTTAGACCCTCGCAGTCAGCGGTACCGTGCCAATGATGACGGTGAACCCGCTCATTCAGCCGGGACGCCCATTTTACATCAAATGCAGTCTAGAGATTTGTACCATGTGGGAGTAATTGTTGTGCGCTACTTTGGCGGCACCAAACTCGGCGTTCCTGGCCTGATTAATGCCTACAAACAAGCAGCAATGGAAGCGCTTTCGGAATTGCCCATTGTGCAAAAGACATACACTGAAACCCTGAAGATCACTGTGGGTTACGAACACCTCAATAAATTGCTGTATTGGTTTCGAAAGTACGATGTAGACATTGTAAAACAAGATTTGGCCCTCGATTGTAAATATACAGTCGAAGTACCTGAGAAAAATCTTTTATCTTTACGTGCAGAACTTAAACAAGAAAATATCACCTTTGTATAATCACATAAAGCAACTTTGAGTCTGCTCCCAAAAGGATGATTTCAATCAAAATCGACGCAGCGGGGATTATTGGACCGGAGCGCACTAATGGTAAGTGACGATCCAAAAATCTCCCGATAAGTCAGCCTTTGGCAGAAAGAGACTTTTCGGAGGGAGCTCAACTTAAAAAATGTAATACTATGAAGTTATCCTATATAATTTTCGCTTGCGCGCTTAGCGCTAACCTACTTGCTCAAAAGCAATTTGACTTTGAAATTCAAGAAAGTCATCCCATCGAAATTCGCGAAGCACGCTTTCATCGCGTGCACGACCAAGCTAATCCATTAGTTGAAAAGTCGGTTATTGCATCGTATGTCACGCAACAAATTGCCGAATTGTCAGAGGTAGAACTTCGCTTAAAACACGAAAGCACCTCACCGATGGGAAAACATTACTTGTTTGGGCAATACATTCAAAACGTGGAAGTTTACTATGCTCAAGTTCGCGTCAATCTCGACAACAAAGGTTTTATTACAAGCGTGTTAGAAAACACCTACCGTCCGGAAATAGCACAAAGCGGCACCTTTCCAGTTGCAAGAGAAATGGCAGCGCGCTTTGCCATAGTGCAGCCAGATGGGCACATCGAATCACAAGGTGCTGTTTGGTTGTACAACGGGGTGGCATTAGAGCCCGCTTATCAAATCACTTGGCATGCGCAAGAATTAGGTGCTTTTGAAACCGTTTACAATAGCAATTTTGAAGTGCTATTCAACCACAATTTACACAGGAATCACCATGCCAACTGCCAGCACCACCATGCAGTAGTGGATATAGACACTACCGTGAGTGTTATGGTCTTTGACCCCGACCCATTGACAGAAGCAGAAGTTTTGTATGGCCCGCCTTACGTACACATGAACAACCAAAACACAGCAGTGCTAGATCCACTTCGCGTGCAGCGCACCACAACAGCAGATTTTGCCAACGGACAATTCCACAAACGCAATGCATACATTCGATTAGATGATTTTGAAGCACCTTTCCACCCTGTTTTAACCAGTGCTACTCCCTCATTTAATTTTTCTAGAAATCATCCAAGTTTTGAGCAAACGATGTGTTTGTATCACGTTACCAGTTTTCAGGAGCACTTGCAAGCGTTAGGTTTTTCAATAGCACAATATCAAATTTTGGTAGATGCCAATGGAGTAAACGGACAAGACAACGCGTATTTTACTTGGGTACCTTCTCCTCGCATGGCCTTTGGACCCGGGGGTGTTCCGGATGCAGAAGATGCTGATGTCATTTACCATGAATACACGCATGCTCTTTTTTACGATGCCGCTCCAGGAACATCTATGGGCAACGAAAGGCGCTGTTTAGAAGAAGCGCATGCCGATTACTTCGCCACATCTTACAGCAAGAGCATCAAAAACTTCAATGCTACCCGCATGTTTAGTTGGGATGGTCACAACGAATTTTGGCCAGGAAGACAAGCGGCAAACGTAAACAACAAGAGCTATCCATCGCTAAATTTTGGCCCCAACATCTACACCCACACCGATATTTGGGTGGCTACAGTCATGCAAGTTTGGGACAGATTGGGTAGAACGTGTACCGATAAAATTGCTACACAAGCCATGTATGGCACCGTAGCTAACATGACCATGCGCCAATTTGCCCTGCTCATGCTTGATGCTCATGGCCTTTGTGGCGGATTTCCAGAAAAAGCAGCCATAGCTGAGGGACTTTCTACCTACTTGGTTATCCCAACAGGGCTTTCCACTGAAATTGAAAATAGCCCCGAAAAAAGCGTACAATTGGTCAACTCTATCGGTTTTGCCCGCGGTGAATCACTCCGATTGATTTTCAATGCTACTGGAAAACACCATGTAACGGTAATCAATAGTGTCGGCCAACGCGTTGTAGAAGAGAAACTCAACAGCAACGAATGGTCGTTTTCTGGAGCGGGCTTAGCCTCAGGATTATACGTTATTGACATCACCTTGGAAAACGGACAAACCGAGCGGTTTAAGGTGTTGCGGTAGTAAAAAAGAGATTTGACTGCGCTACTTTAATGATTTAATTGGAACACAGCGTTTCGGGGAGTTGACACACAGCGCCTTGGCGGTTGTTGTTACGATTCTAAAAACGCACTGTTCCTTGCGTGAGTTTTGGCGAGTTTTTGGGCTAACACTGTTTTTGGAAAATCACAAATCACGTGAAAAGAATCACGATTACCAACCACATTCGGCGGGACAAGGCACGCCGGCAATACTATCCGTAATACATCACGCAAACGCAATATCCCCATCAAAACCGCAGCCTAGCGAATACACGGATGTCTATTCGGGTGTTGCCAAGGGTTTCGTCGAGGCCGCTGCCAATGGTCTCTCTATCGAAAAACTTGTGACGCGCAAATCGAAGCCCCCACTCACCTAAAGTGTTAATTTTTAAACTATACATAAAAAATACGCGATTCCCCTCACCGTAAAGAGCAGGCACGCTAAAACCCAAGGGCAAATCGGGCTCATACGTGTAAATGGCACTTGAAAAATCTTCAGTGTCAAAAACGCTGTAACGCAAAACCCATTTGTGCTTGTTTTTGGCATAGCGAATTTCTTGAAACATGGCCGTGCCTTTTGTACCTGTTTTGCCAGAGGTATTGGCTTCCCATCTAGCTTGCAGCGTAAAATACTTATGAAGCTGATGCTGCACATGTACTCGAAGTTGGTGGCGTTGATTGGCCATCAATTGCCGGGTTGGCAACCCAAAATCTTCCATACGCTCATTTTGATGGTTGCGATATCGGATGCTCACGCGATACCGCTTGAAACGCTCATAATCGTACTGCAAATAGCTCCTTGTTGCGCTACTAGGACTCTCAATCCCAAAGCGCCATTGGGGATAGGAAAGCCAGTCTACAAACGCATGTAAACTTGACCTCCGATTGATTTGCAAGGTGGTGGCTATGTAACTTGCAGTATAATTTCCTGCGGTATTTCCACCAAAAATGGTAGTATAGGAGGTTTGAAAACCTGATGGCATTTTTCTGTACAAACCCGCAAACGACAGTTTTTCGGTAGGTCGCCACTGCAAGCCATTTACATGAGCTATCTGAGAATTGTGCCAACCCCATTCTCCAAAAAGCTGAAAGCCGCCTTTGATGTAGCGGTAATCCGCACTAGTGGCAAATCCCTTTTGTCCAACAAATTGAAAAACCTGATGAGGTTGGGCGCTGGGTAATTGTGGCATGTTATAATGATAGATATACGCCGTAATGCCTGCATCAAACTTCAACGTAGCATACCTAACATTGAGGCCGCCTAGGTGTTTCAATACATTTCGTCGTTGCGCTATTTCGGTTGGCGTTCGATGCAGGCCTGTATTTCTCAAATTGGTAAAACCTCCTTCTCCCATCGTTGCGTCGATGCGGTTGCGCGAAATAAAGGTTTGAAGGGTCCAGTTGTCATGCAATCGCCATTGGGCAGCGAGGCCACGAAAGAAGCGATTCTCATCTACACCCCGATATGGCCTTATGCCTCGTCCAAAACGCCAAACCTGAGTCACATCGGGATGGTATCGCGGAGCCATTCCATTCCACAAAATGAGTCCTTGACCAAATTGCAGGTTGTAATCACCCACAATGATGGTTTCTACACGCTTAAAACGATTCAATGCCAAATGAAAAGAGGTGAAATCAAACCCAACAGGTTGGTGGGGAGCTGCAAAGGGTTCACCGGCATCTTTCTCACCTGTGAGGTGCAAATGTATCCTGTCAGCAAAGGACCATTGATACTTCATCAACACGCGATTGGGGCTACCTGTATAATGACTAAGTCCTTGTTCACGTCGGTCGTCACTATAACCGGCCCGCGCTGTCAGTTCGCGTTGCCATCGCGAAATTACTTGATGCCTGCCGTAGTGCAACATCTTTTTAAAATCAGGCAAGGCCTCCCTAGTTGTGGTAAAGCTAACGAGGTGCTGCAATAAAAAAAGCTCCTTTTCGCTTAGCGTGGTGGTATGCACAAGCTCGTAAACAGTGAAGATTTTGCGCACTTTCCGCCTGTAGGCCATAATTTGGTGCACATGGAAAATGGTCAAAAAAGGAATGCGCAGTAAATCTTCAGGGGTTGCATAGTTGATGGCGATAGGATGCTGCAACAAATGATCTAACTCCGCTGACCATTGGATAACCTCTTGCTCGTCTAGTTCGTCTTCCAAAAGCTCTAGCACTTCTTCCAAAATGAGTTGCGTCGGATCTACTACTTGCCCAGCAGCATAAAAGCAGCAGCATAACAATAAAATACACCAACAACTACCACGCATAACTTATAGCAATTGAAGGTGTATATCCAAGCGATTGATGCCATTGGTGGGTGAGCAACAAATTGTAGTGTCCCGTTTGCAGTTCTACCCCAAATCGCACAGTTCGCGTGGCGGTGGAAACGCTGCCCATTACCTGAAGTGCCTCGGAGAACTGGTGAATAAATCCAATATTTTGGTCTATCGAGAAGTTGGGGGCAAACAGCGAGGTCGCAAAACACGTAAAAGCATCGCTCAATTCCCAGCGCAACCCCAACCCTGATTTCGGCGTCGTTGCAGAAAAGGTACCTGTGGAAAAGGGATTGGGATTGCCATTTCTCACAAAAGCACCAAAATGTATGCGTTCTATTTGATATGCAACCCCTAGGTGAAATTGTAGTCCATGAAAACGCTGTTGATTCTCACCCACTTGAAGGTGTTGATACGCCAATTGAGTACCTATTTGTAGACTCTCGTTCAACCGTTTTCCTACGGCCACATCGAAACCGGTAACTTGAAACCCATCAGTACCTTGCTGCTGCAGTTGAAAGGCGAGGCCAGCATTGAAAAATCGCTGGGTATACAGGATGGAAGATCGCATTAGCTCCTTCAAGGCAAAAGGCATTTCCCCGCCAAAAGCAACATGTTGTTTTGATACGTCGGCTAATCCTGCTGGGTTCGCCTGTGTGCTCCACATACCAGCCAGCGCAGCTTGGTGACCCAACGCCCCCATATAACCGCCTGAAAATGCGGGGATTTCTTGTGCCCGTGCGCCAATTAGAACGCCGAAAAATAAAATAATAATCACTATTCTCATGAGAAGGTTCGTTTCTCACAAAAATAGCAAATTATTTTTTATTACGGAAATACTTACAGGAAAAATTTACTTAATTTAATTGAATTTTCTTCATCACCGCCAAATGCCGCTGCATATGGGCTAAGACAATTTCGAAAGCATCCACTAAATTTACCTTTGGCCAGCTTCCGATGGCTGTTTGCAATTTAATTTTTGTCACATTTTTAACTTGTGCTTGTGCTGCAATTGCCTCAAGTGCACTGAGGTCGCGCATCAAATCTTGGAAGGCTACTCGAGGCAAAATTTTCGCTTCGGGATGCACGACAGACACGGGGAGCAGCGCCTTTGGGGCACGCATTTTAAATAATGGCTTGCCATCTGCTTTAGGGCGCATCAGTTTGGCGAAAAAAGCACCGAACCAACTTGACGTTGCGGAGGTTGCGGACGGTAGGCCTTCAAAGTCTATATTCTCGAGTTGCTTGACGTAGTGATAATTCACCAAATTCAAATGTGCGATATGCTCTACCACACTCCAACTTGTTTCGTCGGGCCGTTGTGACAGTGCCTCCTCTTCTTGGAAATAAAAGTTTTTTTCCAGTTCCTTTTTTATGGTGCTAATGGTGTTGCTGTACTGGGCAAAACGTTCGGATTGATTCATGAGTGAGGGATTTTTTCTTGTTCAACAACGTTATCTAGAAGCGGTTCTAGCAGTTGAATGGCTTGTTTTACAGTTTTTACTTGGTCTACTCTCAGGGTAAGCTTATCGCCTTTTTGCTTCATTTTCACATGGCGATAGTGGTCTCTTACAAAGTGCAGCACTCGCGTAAAGGTATCACTCTCGTAGTAATGCGTTTTTGACTGCGGCACCAAGTGAGCTATCAATGTTTCTTGTTTTAAGATCAAACGCTCAATACCCAAGGTTTTGGCGGTCCAACGCAGGCGCATGCTATCAATGAGTTCTTCTACTTGACCTGGCAATGCGCCAAACCGATCGTGCAAACTACTTTTGAATTGCTCTAGTTCTTCTACTTTTTCAAAGCTATCAAGCTCTTGATACAGACGCAAGCGCTCTTCGATATTGTTGATGTAATCATCAGGAATCATGAGGGGCAAGTCGGTGTCAATTTGACAATCGGCGGCAAAGGTGCCTTGCTTTTGTTCGTGTGCGTAGAGGCTTTTAAATTCAGTTTCTTTGAGCTCTGTTACGGCTTCGGCCAATATTTTCTGATAGGCATCGAAGCCCATATCGGTGATGAAGCCGCTCTGCTCTGCACCGAGCATATCACCGGCACCACGGATTTCAAGATCGCGCAAGGCTATTTTAAAACCACTACCTAAGTCGCTAAACATCTCCAATGCTTGCAATCGCTTGCGACTTTCGTCGGGCAGTCCTGAAAGCGGCGGTGCGATGAGTTTGCAAAAGGCCTTTTTTGTGCTACGCCCTACTCTACCGCGCATTTGGTGCAAGTCGCTCAGGCCAAATTGATGGGCGTTGTTAATAATTATGGTATTCGCATTGGGAACATCCAATCCACTTTCAATGATGGTAGTAGCCACCAAAACATCGTAGCGCCCCTCCATGAAGTTGAGCATGGTATCTTCCAGTTCTTTACCCGTCATTTGCCCGTGGCCAATGCCCACGCGTGCATCGGGCACCAAGCGCTGAATCATCCCGGCGACTTCCTTGATGTTTTGCACACGATTATTAATAAAAAAGACCTGACCACCCCGTTGAATCTCGTACGAAATACTGTCGCGGATGATTTCTTCTTGAAACCCGATGATTTGTGTTTCAATCGGTTGGCGGTTTGGTGGCGGGGTGTTCATCACAGACAAATCACGCGCAGCCATGAGCGAAAACTGCAACGTCCTTGGAATGGGTGTAGCTGTAAGTGTCAAGGTATCAATATTGACGCGAAATGTTTTGATTTTATCTTTGACGCTAACCCCAAACTTCTGCTCCTCATCAATAATCAAGAGCCCTAGGTCTTTAAAATTGACGTCTTTACTCACGATGCGATGTGTCCCGATTAGAATATCAATTTTACCCTCAGCCACCTCAGCAAGCGTTCGCTTCAAATCGGCTGGCTTTTTGAATCGGTTGACGTAATCCACTTTTACAGGAAAATCTGCAAGCCGACTGCTAAACGACTTAAAATGTTGGAAAGCCAAAATAGTAGTTGGCACCAATACAGCGACCTGCTTGCCGTCTGTAGCGGCTTTGAAAGCTGCGCGAATGGCCACCTCCGTTTTGCCAAACCCCACATCACCACAGATTAAGCGATCCATAGGTTGGTCGCGTTCCATGTCTTGCTTCACATCAGCTGTCGCCTTGATTTGATCTGGAGTATCTTCATACATAAAAGAAGCCTCCAACTCGTGTTGCAAGTAACTATCAGGCGCATAGGCGTGTCCTATTGCCTCTTTGCGTTTGGCGTAGAGTTGAATCAAATCAAATGCAATTTCCTTGACTTTCTTTTTGGTTTTGTTTTTAAGATTCTGCCAAGCGGGTGAGCCTAATTTGTGGATAACAGGGGCCGTGCCATCTTTACTGTTGAATTTAGAAATTTTGTGCAGCGAATGGATACTGATGTACAGCACATCTTGATCGCGATAGACCAATTTGATAGCCTCTTGAATTTTCCCATTGACCTCAATTTTTTGCAATCCACCAAAAGTGCCCACTCCGTGATCGATGTGTGTAACAAAATCACCGTATTGCAACGCATTGAGCTCTTTGAGCGTAATGGCTTGTTTTCTTTCAAAACCATTTTTAATAGTAAACCGCTGATAGCGTTCAAAAATTTGATGATCGGTGTAAACAACGAGGTTAGCTATTGGGTCTTCAAATCCCTCATGCAGAGTGGCAAATAGCTGGTCAAAAGTTACTTTTTTCCCTTGGTCATCAAAAATAGCGTGCAACCGGTCCGACTGCGGCTTGCTGCCAAACAAAATTATGTTTTTGTACCCCGATGCTTCGTTATTCACCAAGGTATCGGCTAGCAAATCAAAGTTTTTTTGAAAAGCCGGTTGTGGTTTCCCTCCAAATTGAATGGTTACATCAGGAAGCGCTCCACCGCCCGTTCGCACCACAGGGAAAGCATTTAAAGCACCCAAAAAGGCATGCCCATCAACAAACAAAGCCTCTGGCGAAGCGCGTTTAATAGTAGTGGATAGTTTTTCAAATGCCGTGGTTGCTTTCTTGTAAAAATCGTTCAGCCGTTCTACAGCCAAGTCGGGTTGTTTTACCCACAAAATGGAATCGCTGGGGATAAACGTAAAAAAAGGCTCTCTTTGCAACAGTACGGCTTTATCCTCCAAATTGGGAACAATTTCCGCTTTCTTTACCGGCTCTGTGCTCAGCTGGGTAGCCACATCAAATTTGCGAATAGAATCCACGTCATCGTCAAAAAACTCGATGCGATAAGGTTGGTCACTGGCGAAGGAAAACACATCTACAATTCCGCCACGAATAGAAAACTCACCCGGTTCTGTTACAAAATCAACACGTTCAAACTTGTATTCAAAAAGTGTTTCACTTAGAAAATCCATCCCGATGGCATCTCCCGTGCGCACTACAAGTGATTGACTGGTGAATTCCTTTTTTCGCACCACTTTTTCGAAGAGTGCATCCGTGTAAGTGACTAAAATCGGGGGCCTTTTCCTTGAAGCCATTCTGCTGAGGACTTCTGTGCGCAGCAAGACATTGGCATTATCGGTTTCTTCAATTTCATACGGGCGACGGTAGGATGCCGGAAAAAACAGCACATCCTTTTTACCGATTAACTGCTCCAAATCGTTTAAAGCATAAGCCGCAGCTTCCTTGTCGTCCAAAATCACAACTTGTGTGCGTTGGAGTTGCTGATAGAGCGTTGCCACAAAAACGCTGAGCATACTACCTACCAATTTATCTGCTTGTACAAGTGTATTGCCAGGTTTCCCGAGGTGACTACGCAGTTCTACTGCGCGCAAATCAGCTGCATAGTGGGCAATTAAATCCGAAATATCCAATGCTATGTGTGTTATTATATAATGGTTGCAAAAGTAACGGTATTATGGCGTGACCACAATCGGATTCACAACGCAAAATTCAAGGTGCCTGTTCGTGGATTACGGCTTACCCATTGCTAAAGCAGGAGGCCCTTAAAAAAAAGCCGTACTGCAACACAAAACAAAGCCGTTTACTGGCTGTTATATCAAAAAAGCAAACACATGGAAAAGATCAAGTTACCCATTATCCTAGCCACCGTTTATCTTTTTATTTATATGATAACGGCCACCATACCTGGACAAGAGCGCTGGGTTGTGTTTTTATTTTCCCTATCACCCCTACCTGTTATATGGATGGTGTGGCGCGTTTTGCGAGAGGGAATTGCCTCCCCATTTACTTTTGAAGAACGCTTTTATGAAGATTATGAGTATGAGCGTGTCAAAGTAACATCCATGGAAGAGCTAAATTCGTAGATTGAAAAGTAAGGCAAACGAGTTGAAAAAAGTAAGCCTTGCAATTGGTTTGTTTCATTACTTTTGAAAAGTCATTAGAAACTTCCCTCATTTACGACTAAAGCACGTGGAAAAGTACTATCGCATTCTTGGTGTAGCGCCCGGAGCCTCAAAAGACGAGGTGAAGCGCGCTTACAGGAAATTAGCATTGGTATACCACCCCGACAAAAACCCCACGGCAGCCGCGCAAGAAAAATTCTTGCTGATAAAAGAGGCGTATGAGTACCTTCAAAACCCACAGCCCATTCGACAAAAATCCATTCGGTATGGCACTCAAAATGATGCTGCACGGCGCGAAGAACTTTTGCGCAAGAAAAAAGAGCGAGACCGCATACGAATGGAAGCCTTGCGCAGGTCGAAAGAACGTCAAAAACGCATCGATGAAGAAAACAAAAAGACGTTTTTTAAAATCCTGCTGTTTGGAGCGATTATAGGCATCATGGGCATTGCCGGATATTACGGTAAGCAGCTTTACACCAACATCATGATTGACAATAATAAAGGTGTAGCCATGGCCGAAGTTACCGTGGTTTGGCCACGATCTATCGAGTATGTTTATAAAGTCAACGGTGTGGTTTACGAAGATTGGAAAATGACCCGAAAAAGTTGGAGTGAGCCCGTAAGTGGCAACGGGATGCCATTGCACAAAGGCGATGTTTTTGAGGTCCATTACAAAAAAACAAAGCCCTCCCTACATCGCTTAAACTATTATAAACTCGGCAGTATCACGCTGCACCGATATTTGGAGGCCGCAAAATATGCGGCTTTTGAAATTTACAAAGAAGAACTCAAGCATTTACCCCCCAATA
>JAIULY010000028.1 GCA_022565875.1 Schleiferiaceae bacterium
GTCCTGCTCAGTTTGCCATGGCAATTGCGGAACATACACATAGGTGGTAGCAAATACGTCAATCAGTTGGTGATGAAAAATCCCTACCGACCAGAAGAGGGAACCCTTGCTATTGGCGATTGGTTTGAACGCATTTTCAACAACATCTATCGCTATGCAGCTAGTGAAATTCCCTCAACTTTTTACCCCGTTTTACAAATTGAGTACTACGAAGATCCTGAACCGGTGCACCTCTTATTAGGGATTCCCATCATCCTTTTGTGCCTCATTGGATTGCGAGCACAGAAGAAGTTTCAGCAATTATTAGTGAGTTACCTCATTGCGTCTTTTGGCATTTTATGGCTGTGGCCAGACATTTGGTTTGGCCCTCGATTCATGTTGCCGCTGTATCCTATACTTTTGTTTTTGGCTTTAAATGGCATCAAACAAATCATTACGACTTATACGCCGCTCAAGAATTTCTCACCCTACTGGTTTTTACTGCTCATTTTGTTTATCATTCCGCCAGTGAAAGGGCTGAATCAGTTTGCGAAAAACAGTTATTTGCCCGAATACGAACGCTACTTTGAAGCCGCTAAATGGGTCAAGAAAAACACGCCTAAAACAGCCATTGTCACGACTAGAAAACCCGATTTGTTTTTTCTATTTGCCGAAAGGCCTTGCATCAATTATCCCTACGACACCAATTACACCAGCTTTCTTGACACCTTATCCGCTAGAGGTGTTACGCATATTGTGATGGAACAATTGGGCTACAGCAGTGGGATACGCTACCTCTACCCGGCTATTGTTGCCAATCAGGAGAAGATTCGAACGGTTTACCAAACACCTGAACCCGAGGCTTATGTGTTTGCATTTGACAACACATACGGCTATCGCGGGGAGTGGCGCATTGATGGCGATGTCAATACCAGCCAAAAACCTGTAATTGGCGTAAAAGAAGGCGAAGGCACGTATATCTTCACTGATGGTTCCCGTTACGAGGGCAGCTGGCGCAGTGACGCGCGAAATGGTTTTGGTGTCATGTACTATCCAGACGGTAGCCGCTTTGAGGGGCAGTGGAAAAACAATCGCATGGAGGGCCCCGGTAAGCTATTCGATAGTTCAGGAAACTTGGTAAAAGAAGGTATATGGTCCGATGACGAACTACTTCCTTAAGCTTTGCCAACCAATCGAAAATAATCTTCTAATGTTGCGCGCAACGCTCGCTGTTGTCGCTGATTTTGAAACAACGGCACTGGAGCTGCAAAAATTTCCGATTGATATTGGAATGTCGCTCCTTGCAATAACGCATTATAGCAAGCCGCTGCCACTTTGAAATGCCCCTCGTTATTGAGTTTTTTTAGTGTGAAATATTGCTCTTTGTTGTTCAATGTGATAATGATGCCGTGGTCAATATCCACTTCTTCCGTTTCAAAAAAAACGTAAGCTTCATCAATACGCCAATTATGTACAATCATCAACCGCAGCGGGTCCTCATAAAAGCTCAAATGATTGAACCCCTTGTGACGGTACAACAAAAAACCAGCATCTTTATCTTCTTTGAGACGATAGTAGTAACTGCGCACATTTTTGAAGTAGATTTGGTCAGGTTGAGTTGCAAAAAAAGAAACCACTTCATAATTGACCGGAGTAGCTTTGGGAGGAAAGAGAAAAGCCAGCGCTAGTAACGCACCAACAAAGTAAAATACCATCTTTCCCAAAAACGGCATGCGCCGCCAACGACTAAATAGCTTTGAAAACATTATCTCGATTAATTTACCCTTTAAACAAAAACGATAGATAAAACGTCTATTTTTGTAATCTTTAAAACAAGTTAGCCCCGAAAAAGGTTACTATATTCGAAAAAAAACTGACATTGAAAACCGCCATCATTGGATCTGGAGTTGCCGGTTTGGCTACAGCAATACGCCTAGCACACCAAGGTAAGTCCGTAACTGTTTACGAAGCAAATAATTATCCTGGAGGAAAGCTTACCGCTTTTGAGTTAGGCAAGTATCGCTTCGACGCTGGCCCTTCTCTTTTTACATTGCCAGAGTTGGTGGCCGATTTGTTTCGCCTGGTTGGAAAATCACCAGAAGAGCACTTTCCCTACATAAAAAAAGACAAGAGTTGTCATTATTTTTGGAATGATGGCACCCAATTAACAGCTTGGTCGGACCAAGATGCTTTTGCCACAGAAATTGAAGAACAGTTAGGCGTTCCAAGGAAAACTACCCTGGCACATCTTGAACAATCTGCAACAATTTACAACTCCACCAAAGGCATATTTTTGGAAAGGTCGCTGCACCAATGGAAAAATTATTTTCATAAGGACGTACTGTTAGCTGTAAAGAACTTGCCCAAACTCAACTTAACCAAGACCTTACATCAGGTAAACGAAGATCGTTTAAAGCACCCGAAACTGGTTCAACTGTTCAATCGTTATGCAACCTACAACGGTAGCGACCCCTATAAAACGCCCGGAGTGATGCTTATCATTCCGCATTTGGAGCACAATATCGGCACCTACTTGCCCAAAGAAGGTATGCATCAAATCACCGAGCGACTTTATGCATTGGCTTTAGAAATGGGGGTGACATTTCATTTCAATAGCCCTGTTGATCAAATTATTACCAAAGCCGGAAAAGCCATAGGGGTACAAGTGAACGGCGAAGCAAAAAATTACGAGCTAGTGGTGAGCAACATGGACATTGTCCCTACCTATCGCAAATTGCTGCGACAAGAAAAAGCGCCCGAAAAGATATTAGAACAACCGCGATCGAGCTCCGCCCTGATTTTTTATTGGGGAATCAAACAGGCCTTTCCTCAATTAGACCTGCACAATATTTTTTTTAGCGATGACTACAAGAGGGAGTTCCAGGCCATCTTTGATGAAAAAACCGTGGTAGATGACCCCACTATTTATGTCAATATCACGTCGAAAGATATTCCAGCAGATGCTCCAACAGGTTGTGAAAATTGGTTTGTGATGATCAACGTGCCCGGCGATACGGGTCAGGATTGGGACCAACTCATCGCAAAGGCACGTGCTTGGATAATTTTAAAACTATCGCGCTTATTACACGCCGATATTGAAGCCTTAATCGAGGAGGAATCCATTTTAGAGCCCCGAACAATTGCATCAAAAACGAGCAGTTACCAAGGGTCTTTGTACGGAGCAAGTAGTAACAACACGATGGCCGCTTTTTTTAGGCATGCCAACTTCACATCAAACATAGATAATCTCTACTTTTGCGGCGGAAGTGTCCACCCTGGCGGCGGTATCCCCCTTTGTTTGTTGTCCGCGCAAATTGTATCAACAATCGTGAATGAAAATCACAATGTTCAAAAAAATTAAAGATGTACTCGCCTACCGTGGCGCCTGGATTTTATTAATCTTTCACACGGTTGGTGTGGTTGGTTTGCTCTCGCCATGGCGAGAATTATTTATTTCATTAACGCCCTACAACCTACTGTTATCCGCATTGGTGTTGATAAGTGGCCACCGCGGAGACGACCTCAAACTTCTAGTGTTCTTTTTTGTGAGCGCGTTACTTAGTTTTTTCGCAGAAGTGGTCGGCGTAAAAACAGGGTTAATTTTTGGGGAGTATGCCTATGGCGCAGGTCTTGGGGTTCACTTTTTGGAAGTGCCCCTCACCATAGGCCTCAATTGGTTCATGCTCACCTACTCCGGCGCCATCATTGCTTGGCGTTTTTTTAATCACAAATTGATTGTAGCTATTCTAACTGGGTTCCTATTAGTATTTTTTGATATTCTCATGGAACCTGTAGCGCCCAAATTAGATTATTGGGCATTCGGCACCGGCATGGCGCCCTTACAAAACTATATCGGATGGTTCATTGTTGCTTTTGCAATATTATATTCAGCAGGAGATATGCTAAAGGAAGCGAGCAATCGGTTGGCATTTCCCCTAATTTTTATTCAGACCTTGTTTTTTATCACACTAAATATCGCATTATAATGAGTTGGTTGTTGTACGCTTTTGTAGTCATCGCTACATTCTTCTTTATGGAATTTGTAGCCTGGTTTGCCCACAAGTATGTCATGCACGGTTTTTTATGGAATTTGCACGAAGACCATCACACGAAAACACCGGGCTTCTTTGAGAAAAACGATGCTTTCTTTCTAATTTTCGCTGTGCCAAGTTGGCTGTGTATCATGTTGGGCATGATGTACGGCAGTAACATATCTGTTTCCATTGGAGTGGGTATCTTAGTATATGGATTAGCGTACTTCCTTGTGCATGAAATTTTTATACATCAGCGTTTCAAATTTTTCAAAAACACAGACAATCTTTACTTTAGAGCTATTCGAAGAGCGCATAAAATGCATCACAAACACCTCACAAAAGAAGATGGCGAAAGTTTTGGCATGCTCATTATTCATCCAAAATACATTCGTCAAGAATTACAACAACTAAAAAAACAAAGTAAAACCAAACAAGCCACCACCTAATGTTGGAAACGCCCTACCTCTATCTCGGATTAATGATTTTTACCATTGCCGTGCCTTTAATTAGGAGCTTTGAACATCGCATTGCTTATTACAAGAGCTTTGACTCCTTATTTTTGTCGATTGCCATTATGGGCAGTGTTTTCATAGCTTGGGACATGGTATTTACAAATATGGGCATTTGGGGCTTCAATCCGGATTACCTCATTGGGGTGAATATTATCAACCTGCCTCTGGAAGAGTGTTTATTTTTCGTTGCAGTTCCATTTAGTTGTGTCTTCATTTATCGCGTACTCAACTACTTCATTGCCAAAGATTACTTATTGGCCTATCAAAAACGAATTACCAATTTCTTGTTTGCTTTTAGTTTGGCAATAGCTGTTTTTCACTATGATAAGTGGTATCCCTTTGTAACCTTTTTGTTATTGGCGCTTTATTTAGGTTACATGAGTTATTTCTCAAAAGCAACCTGGCCCAGTAGGTTTTACATGGCTTATCTTGTTATTTTGATTCCCTTTCTGATCGTCAATGGTGTTTTGACAGGCACAGGCATTGAATCACCAATTGTTTGGTATAACGATGCTGAAAATTTATCCATTAGATTAGGGACTATTCCCGTAGAGGATGCCTTTTATGGTTTTTTGCTGTTGATGGGCAACGTGCACCTTTACGAATATTTTGAATCCAGAAAAACTACGTAATGAAAGAACTCAATCCAAAAGCCTTGAGCATTCGGTGGTCAGATATCGATTTTATGGCACATCTGCGTCACAGTGTGTATTATGATTTTGCAGCACAACAACGCACCGAAATTTTAGGCGCAGCAGGTATCGACATGCGTTATCTACAAAAAGCAGGCTTCGGCCCTGTTTTGTTCAAGGAAAGCTGCCAATTTTTACGGGAAATTCTTTTTGATTACCCAGTATTCATTTCATTGAAAGTTGTAGGCTTAAAGCGAGACTTTAGTCAATTCAAAATACAGCATCACTTTTTAGGAGCGGGAGATAAAGTTCATGCTATTTTAGATATTCACGGAGCATGGATTGACCAACGAACACGAAAAGTTAGCGCCCCGCCGCAAGAGGTAGTTGCTACTTTTGAACATTTCCCAAAACACGAAGATTTTCAGTGGTTAGATTAACCACTGAAAATTAGCGTTTTTCAACAACCATTAGCCCTTAGATAATGCGCAAGCGATCTAAGAACTCTTTTTTATGAGCTTTAGAAATGGGAATATATTTTTCACCGATATAGATAGATACGTCATCAAACCCATCTACCTTGTGCAGGTTTACAATGAACGACCGATGGCATCGGTACATGAATTCTTCTTTAAAAATACTTTCAAACTTACCTAACTGCTGCACAAGTAAATAGCACTTCCCCCCTTCCACGTGTAGCTCTGTATAGTTCCCTGACGCCTCTAGGTAGATGATATCTAGCACTTTGACGCGTTCAAATCTATTTTTGTATTTAAAGAAGATTTTATCTTCAATAACTTTAAAATCTTTTTCATCACCAGCGGCATTTATTTCCTCAAAATTATTGATTGCCAACTCTATAGCTGCGCGTATTTCAAATTCATTATACGGCTTCAACAAATATGCAGACGGATTGGTTTCTTTTGCTTTATCAAACGTTTTCGCGTCACCTTGTGCTGTTAAATAGATGACCGGAATGTTTTTTGTTTTTTGCATGAGCTGCATCGTTTCGATACCGCTCAATTGACCGCGAAGATTGATATCTACCAAGCACAGTTGCATTGGTGTGTTTTTTACTGCCGTTAAAAATTCTTCCCCAGAAGCACAAGCGGCAACCACATCATATCCCATGTGTTCAAGTCGCGCCTTGAGGTCTCGTATTACAATGGTTTCGTCCTCCAGAAGACCAATTTTCAAATTATCCGTAACATTCATATTGTAAATTACTTGTGTGTGGTTTTAGGTGTTTAATGCCATTTTTTACTCCTTAATATTTTGTGATTCAATATTTTGCAGTGTTTTTTCAGGAACAAACAAGGTAAAGCAAGCGCCATTTGAATACGAATACTCAAGTTTTCCATTTAATTGCGTCTCTAAGGATTGAATTAATTCCATACCAAATGAATTTTCCTTGACAAAGCTTTCGGGCATACCTTTACCATTATCCGCAACTTGAAATACAATGCCGTTGTCGCGTTTTAAAGAAATTTTCAGTTGAGGATGCACTACACCTTCGAAGGCATGCTTAAAGGCATTACTAACCAACTCATTGGCAATCAACCCAAGAGGAATAGCAATATCCACATCAATAGCTGCTGATGAAGAATCAAAATCCAATTTTAAGTTTTCACGACTGTAGTTGTAAGAATAGGCGATGCTTTCCACCAATCGCGAGAGGTAGTTGGTGATATCCACTTGTGTTAATTCATCTGAGGTATATAAATACTTGTGAATCATTGCCATTGCATCAACGCGGTGTTGTCCGTCTTTAAATGCATTTTGAGCGGATTGATCTTTAGCAGAGATACTTTGCAAATACAACAAACTGGATACAATCTGTAGATTGTTTTTTACACGATGGTGTAATTCTTTGAGAAGCAAAGACTTTTCATCTTCTCGCTTGGATAAAATGACATTTTGTGCTGCTATTTCCTCCTTTGAAGCCCTCAGCTTGGTCAGCAACTTATAGCCTGAAAAGCCTGCAATCATCAGTACAATTAAAAGAATTATAAAAAACACAATAAACTGTGTTTTGCGTTTATTTTGAAGTGTGAGGATAGTTGCAATTTGCGCTTGCGTTTCCGCCTCCTCTTTGTACAAATTGGTCCGGAATTGTGTTTCTAGTTCAGCCGTTGTTTCTTGAAAATTAGTGATATGCCAATAATTATTGACCGAATCGAGCTCTTTGTACAATCGGGCGGCAGCCTCAAAGTAGCCTAGATTGAGGAGTGCATGCGATTTGTATCTTATGGCCCGAGTGTACCGGTCATGGGCTTTGATGCTTTGGTTATACGCAATTACTTCATCGATGATATCAAGATGAGCAGGGGTGGTCAATCCGGTTCTGTTGGCTAGCCCCACCAAAACAGACTGTGCTTCCACCGTTAATGGTTCGTTATCCGCTGCAATAAATAATTCTGTGGCTTTGGTGAATTTTTGAATGGCGAGCTTAAAATCTTTTTTAGCCTCGTACAAATGGCCTTGATTGAGGTAGTTGTAACCAACAGCTAAACTATCCCCTCTTTTTCTAGCTAAGGCTAACCCTTTTTCTAAATACTTTTCCGATTGATCAAATTGTTCCAGCATAGTATGACAAATTACTATATTGTCGTACACCTGCTGCATATCTACTTCAATACCCGTTTGATGTAGCTTCTCAACTTTTTCAAACATGAATATCGCTTTCTCAAATTGCATCAATTCCCCATAGATGTTTCCCATGTACGTGAGAGCCTCTACCTTGTTTATATCGTTGCCTCCATTCTGAAGCAGCGTATCAGCTTTCATGAAATAATCTAACCCTTTATTAAAATCACCTTGCATCGCCATTAAAATGCCATTGCCAAACAAATACATCACACGAAAATCAATCATGTCATCAGCGGAGACATCATTTTCATCAATACTTTTGATGTAGTCAAACATCCTTTTATAGGTAGCTTGTGCCGCCTCAATTTTTCCAGTAAATGTACCTGATGAGGCTTGAATTTCATAAAGTCCCACTCGCTCTTGAATTGAAAATTTGTCGAAGTGATTTTCCAATAACTCCATGGCTTGCTCATACGATTTCTCGTAGAAGCTTTTGTTGAAATAGGACTGAGTTAGTTTGTAATAAGGTTGCACCAACCACTTCGGCCAAGCTGGCTTATCCCACAAAACCAAAGCACTGTCCATATACCACTGCGCTGAATCTAAGTTTCCTGACTTTAAAAAATCTGCAGATCGTGTAGCCATTTTTCGAGCTTGTTCCTCATCTGCGGCTAAAGCGGGTTGAAAATACACTCCGCCTATGAGGACAAGCCACAACAATATTTGCTTTGTTGCAATCCATTTCGAAAAGGGGAAAAATTTAGTCATAATACAGGAAAATTATAAACACGCTAAAAGTACATACTTTGACGAAAGTAAACGGGCACCTTTTTGGAAAAAAGGCACCCGACCCTTACTAAAAACTCATTTTGAAAATTGACTCAAAACTCAAGAACAACTAAAACGGTTGATCGATTAGGGCAGTTGAGTTTGTAAAGCAAACATGTACACTACTTTTGAACTGACACGTCTGAATAACTCAATAGAATTGAAAACAACAAAAAGGGAGCGTCCAATTCGTGATTACAACAAATTTAATTCTGAGTATCAAATTCAAAACAAATCTAGTGGATTGCTTGCTGCAATAGCATAATAATGTATGAATTAATGCTCTTGTTGTACGGAGTGCAACTTAGGATAAATGCACGCAAACAAATGGCAAAATGCACTTACTTCTCACCGATGTCAAAAGACATGATACTGAAATGAAAAACCGCAACAACTTGCCCTTTACTAACTCAAATAAACACCATAAGGAGCCATCTCAATCTCCACGGTTACGTGTTCTTTTATGCTCGTACTCAGCGATATTCCACAAACATCTGCATTGATAGGGAACCGCTTGTGGCTGCGATCTACCAAGACGGCTGTAAGGAGTCGTTTGATGGGAACGTCCAAAAAGTGACGCACCCCATATATCAACGTTGCCCCTGAATTCAAAACATCATCTACCACCACTACTACCTTTCCTGCGCAACTTTCTTTTTCGATACTGCAATCGATGGGCGTGTTTAGTGGATTGTCTTTGTCCAACGAAAGCGACACCAAGGTAACCGTCATTTTTGAAATCTCTTTCAAGCGGCGACTAATTCCTTCGGCCAACAAAAAACCGCGATTAGCTATTCCCGCTACAATGATTTCTTTTTCTGAAAAATTCATTTCGTAGATTTCCCAAGCCATGCGATCAACGCGGTTGAGGACTTGCTGTGAATTCAAAACTTGCGTGCGTTCCATATTGTCGTGCTGCTTTAACGTTTTTGAAAGGTGAACCACAATTCTTTTCCCTGTCGTGGCGGTATACTTTCTTGACTAGTGTGTAAAGAAGTAATGTGAAATTGTTGGGAAAACAACGCTTCATATTCGGAAGCGCTACCGCCAAATGGAGGACCGTCATCAGTTAGGGGAAACTGAAAAAGCAAGCCACTCAGAATACCCTTTGGATTTAGGAGTTCGTGCATTTTTTGCACATATGCTGCGCGTCTTTTGGGTGGAAGCGCGCAAAAAAACGTTTGTTCTAAGATATAGTCGTAAGATCCTTTGTGGCCGAAAAAATCCTCTTGGAAAAATTGTTCCTCTGGAAAATCCGGAAAACGCGTTAAGAAATTGGATTTAGCCGTAGCGCTAAAATCTAAAACCGAAAGATGCTGATAGCCTTGTTTCATTAAGGCTTCTGCTTCATAAGCATTGCCGGCCCCCGGGAGCAAAATTTTAGCGTCTTTCGGGATGGTATTGACGGCAAAATTCACAATAGCGGGACTGGCATAGCCAATATTCCAACTCGTTTCACCAGCCTGCCACCTACCCTCCCAATACGACGCATCCAGTTTTTCCATGCCTATTTTTTTGTGAGTTTAACAATGTTTTCGATGTGAAAGGTCTGCGGGAACATATCCACAGCACAACTTTTTTCGATGATGTATTTGGCAGAAAGCAACTCCAGGTCTCGGGCTTGCGTAGCACTATTACAACTCACATAAACGATAGTATGCGCACCGCTTTCCAATATACGCGCTACCACATCTTTGTGCATACCATCACGTGGTGGGTCGGTTACAATCACATCCGGGTAGCCGTGCTTTTTGAATAGCGCTTCGGTAAGTTCGAACCGCATGTCTCCTGCAAAAAATGTTGCGTTTTCAATACCATTCATGGCTGCATTGATTTTGGCATCGGCAATGGCTTCCGGAACAGACTCTATCCCAATAACTTTCCCCGCTTTTTGCGCTAAAAACAAGGCTATAGTTCCCGTGCCGGTGTACAAGTCGTACACCACTTCATCTCCCTTCAATTCGGCGAAAGCCAATGCAGTATGATAAAGAGTAACCGCTTGCTCAGGGTTGGTTTGATAAAACGACTTAGGGCCTACTTTAAAATGCAACGCTTTCCCTTCTTGGAAGAAGGAGGGCATTTGTTCCACAACGTGGTCTGCACCAGCAAAACAATGTACTGTTTGATCGTAAATCGTATCGTTGGCTTTTTCGTTGACAACATATAAAAGCGACGTAATTTCGGGAAACCGCTCCGCAATGGCCTTCAGTAATTTTTCACGGTTTTCAACGTCCTCGTAAAAAAACTGCACCATTACCATCCACTGTTCAGTAGTGGTGTTTCGCAATGTGAGTGAACGCAACCACCCTTGACGTTCTCTCGGATGATAAAATGATAAATCGTGCTCCAATGCAAAATCGCGAACAAAATTGCGAATGGCATTGGATGGGTCGCGCATCAAATGACAGGTGTCGATGTCGATTACCTTATCCCACATACCCGGTACATGGAATCCCAAGGCATTGCGATTGGTGAAATCTTCACCCGATTGCACTTCGTCTTCTGTGAGCCATCGCAAAGCAGAAAAGGAAAACTCCATTTTGTTGCGATAGTTGTAAATCTCTTTAGACCCTTTTATGGGCACCACCTCGTTGGGAGTTACATGGCCCAAACGCTTGAGGTTATTGATAACTTCTTTTTCTTTAAATGCCAATTGCTTATCATACGGAAGCATTTGCCAAGAGCACCCTCCACAAACGCCAAAATGCGCACATTGCGGAGTGATACGCATGTCTGAGGGCTGTGTGATTTCCATCAACTTTCCTTCCAAGTAAGCCTTTTTCTTTCGGGTAATGCGCACCGTGGCCACATCGCCCGGCACCACACCTTTTGCAAAAACTACTTGACCTTCTTCCGTTTTTGCTACACCCACTCCTTTTGCACCAGCATCGGTGAAAAGAAGGTTTTCCATAATTTTCAATTTGCGCTTTCTCATACAGGCTGCGAAGTACGCAAGAATTTCGTTAACTATAAAAAGCTTTTTCCAAGTTTTCTATTGGGGCTATGTTTCTTTATCAAAAAAAATACGGTCTCATTATGAGTTTAGTACGCGCTAGTAGACCACGTTTCACATTTTACCGTTATATCTTTTTTTAAATGGGTCACCCCCTACTATCTTTGTAAAACTAAAATCCAACTCTAATGATGCGAATATTTGTTCTAACCGTTGCCCTTTTTATGGGAGCATTTGCCGCGAATGGGCAGTTTAATCAGGTCGATAGCAAAGGAAAGAAACAAGGAGAATGGCGCAAAAATTATCAAGACTCTAAGCAACTGCGCTATAAGGGGCAGTTTGAAAATGATATTGAGATAGGCAAGTTTATCTATTTTCATGAAAACGGGAACATTAAATTTGAAAATGTCTATCGCGGAAAAACAAGAGTCTGCTATTCGAAACAGTACAGCATGGCTGGGGTACTTATCGCAGAAGGGGTTTACAACAAAAATGTAAAAGACAGTACTTGGAGATATTATAGTGATGCCCTGGGGATTTTAATTTCTGAAGAAACCTATCGCAATGGCAAAAAAGATGGCTTGGCTGTCATTTATTTTAAAGACGGCAAAGTAGCGGAGCGCATTCACTACAACATGGATGTAAAACACGGCAAGTGGGAACAGTTTTTTGAGGATGGACGTCCGAAAACCATTGCGAATTATGACAATGGAAAGCTACAAGGCGAGGCCATTTATTACAGTGATTTATCCAACAAACCCAAATCCAAAGGTGTTTATAATAAGGGTTTAAAAGATGGTGTTTGGTTTTACTGGGGCGATGATGGCCGGCCCGAATGGCGCGAACAGTACGAAAACGGCATTTTGAAAAAGAAAACAAAACTTTGAAGCACATTACATGGCACGAGTAGTAGTGGGATTAAGTGGCGGTGTGGACTCAAGTGTAGCAGCATGGTTGCTGCAACAAGAGGGCCATGAGGTTA
This sequence comes from Schleiferiaceae bacterium, assembly GCA_022565875.1. Classification (GTDB taxonomy): domain Bacteria; phylum Bacteroidota; class Bacteroidia; order Flavobacteriales; family Schleiferiaceae; genus JAIULY01. The sequence continues at coordinate 12,510 of JAIULY010000028.1, forward strand.
TTGGCCTCTTTATGCGCAATTGGGTAGACGAAACCGTAACCTTGCACGATGAGTGCCCTTGGGTGGAAGATAGCAACGACGCCATGTTGGTGGCCGATCACCTCGGCATTCCCTTTCAAGTAGTCGACTTGAGCGAGGCATACCGCAAGCGCATTGTGGATTATATGTTCGCCGAGTATCAAGTGGGACGCACACCTAACCCCGATGTACTTTGCAACCGAGAAATCAAATTTGATATATTTTTAGATACCGCCTTAAAACTCGGGGCCGATTTTGTAGCCACTGGACATTATTGCCAAAAAAGTAGCCTCACTCAAAACGGCAACACCACCTATCAGTTGCTCGCAGGCGCGGATGCCAACAAAGACCAAAGCTACTTTTTGTGTCAACTCAATCAACAGCAACTTGCCAAAGCACTTTTCCCCATCGGTCACTTGCAAAAACCGGAGGTTCGCGAAATTGCCAAAAGAGAAGGGTTGGCTACCGCCGAGAAAAAAGACAGTCAAGGGCTGTGTTTTATTGGTAAAGTGCGCTTACCTGATTTTTTGCAACAACAACTGACGCCGAAAAAGGGCGCTATTGTAGAAATCTCTGCTGACCATGCTATGTACGCCGGGGATGTGTTCAATAAGCATAAGGATGAACCTGCTGCTGCAGTCAACCCGTATACTTACAGCCCCGCTAACGGCAATATTGTGGGCGAACACATTGGGGCACACTATTTTACCCGTGGGCAACGCAAAGGTCTGAAAGTGGGCGGCAAAGCGCTACCACTTTTTGTGATCGACACAGATGTTCAATCCAATACCATTTATGTTGGACAAGGCGAAGACCATCCCGGCCTGTACAGTCAAGCACTTTTTGTGGCGGCAGACGACGTGCACTGGATACGCGAAGATTTGAAATTACAGGCCGGCCAAAGCGCCACCTATCAAGCGCGCTTTAGATATCGCCAACCCTTGATGGATTGCACATTGCATCAGTTTACCAATGGCTTGTATGTCGTTTTTGAAAGTCCACAAAAAGCTATTTCTCCGGGCCAGTTTGTGGCTTGGTACCATGGTAACGAATGTATAGGCTCAGGGGTTATCGAACGTTAGACAGATTCAAGATTTATTGATACATTGCACAACTTCGGGAGTAAACACAAAGTCAACATGAATAAACAACTATTTTTTGCCCTTGCGCTACTTATTTTTTCGCTTTCGCTAGATGCGCAAGAGGCAACAAAGTATTGGGTATTTTTTGCCGACAAACCCCTGCATCAAAAAATGATGCAAAATCCTGAAGCGCTGCTCTCCAAAAAAGCGCTGGAACGCCGCAAGCGCCATAACATTGAAATCGACCCATTTGATGTTCCCGTTTCGGCAACCTACGTGGAGCAATTAGAACAATTGGGAATTACGACCCACAGGCAAAGTCGTTGGCTGAATGCGATAAGCGCCTTTCTCAATGACGAACAACTTGCTACCCTAAAGCTATTGCCCTTTGTAACTGAAATTCGACCTGTGGCTACATTAAAAATCCAAAAAGACCTTATTGACTATACGCCATTAGCCACAGCGGCAAATAACCTCTCGAGAAGTAAAGTGCAATTTTTTGATTACGGTAGCACCGAGGAACAAATTGCCATACACAAAGGGCAAATCCTTCACGAATTTGGCTTTACCGGCGAAGGCATGACCATTGCCATTTGCGACGGCGGCTTTAACGGCGCTGGCCCCACAGGTGTTTTTTCCGAACTCCACCTCAATGGGAATATTGTTTTCACACAAGACTTTGTGCAGGGTGGGCCCAATGTTTATCGTGCCGGGACGCATGGCACCCGTGTACTTTCTACAATGGCTTTTCAAAGTAATGGCTTTTTTGTGGGCACAGCCCCCAACGCCAAGTACATACTTTTCCGAACAGAGAATGAATCAACTGAAACGACACAAGAAGAAGACAATTGGGTAGCTGCTGCGGAATTAGCCGACTCACTTGGAGCGGATATGATTAATACGTCGCTGGGATATACCACCTTTGACAATGGCATTGGTGACTACACCTACGAAGACATGGATGGGCAAACGGCCATTATAACTAGAGGGGCTGTTATGGCTGCTCGAAAAGGCTTATTGCTTTGTGTAAGTGCAGGAAATTATGGAAGTTTACCTTGGCAGTTTATCAGTGCGCCAGCCGATGCGGACAGCGTATTGACCGTTGGAGCCGTCTCAGTAATGGGCGTGCCTGCGCCATTTAGCAGCATAGGACCAACAGCCGATGGGCGTATCAAGCCCAATGTGGTTTCTGTAGGGGTGGCCACGGCGGTGATCTCTGGACCAAACGGCGTACAACGGAATAATGGCACTTCATTTTCTAGTCCAAATTTGTGTGGTCTCGTAGCGTGTTTGTGGCAAGCTTTCCCAGAGAAAAACAACATCGAAATTCTAAAAATGGTGGAACGCTCCTCCGATCAATTTGAAAATCCTGATTTCAAAGTGGGTTTTGGCATTCCTGATTTTGCTTATGCGCTGTTTGAAGACACCTTGAATTTAAATTTCCCCGAAAAGGGAATCCTCACTTTTCCTACTCCATTTTCTGAATCCATTTTTGTTCGCTACCAGGAACAAGACAACGTATTTATAGAGCGCGCAAGGCTCTATGGTATTGGTGGCAACAACATCTTTGAATGGGAAACCGTACGTATGGGTAAAAATTCTTTTGAGCTAACCGTTGACCCTGCCCTTTCCAACGGCATCTATTTGTTGCAAATTCGCTTTTCCAATGGCGAAGTCTTCACCAATCGCGTAATTAAAAACTAAAAAATATAGAAACAATGTCCAATCGCATTTGTGACCTTTTTGGCATTCAGTACCCCATAATTCAAGCAGGCATGATTTGGTGCAGTGGGTGGAAGCTTGCCGCTGCGGTAAGTAATGCTGGTGGTTTGGGAATCATCGGCTCCGGATCTATGTACCCCGAAGTGTTGCGTGAACACATCCAAAAATGTAAAAAAGCAACGCAAAAACCGTTTGCAGTGAATGTGCCGATGTTGTATCCCGATATCGACAAACACATCGCTATAATCATTGAAGAAAAGGTTCCTATTGTTTTCACTTCGGCGGGCAACCCAAAGACCTTTACCAACCATTTGAAGTCACATGGCATAAAGGTGGTTCATGTGGTAAGCAGTGTGAAATTTGCGCTCAAAGCACAAGAAGCAGGCGTGGATGCCGTGGTTGCCGAAGGCTTTGAGGCAGGGGGGCACAACGGCCGCGATGAAACAACAACACTTTGCTTAATCCCAATGGTAAAAAAAGCTCTCCACATTCCGCTGATTGCAGCTGGAGGCATTGGTACCGGTAGTGCTATGCTTGCCGCAATGGTCTTGGGTGCTGATGCGGTGCAAGTGGGTAGCCGTTTTGTAGCCTCCGAAGAATCTTCGGCTCACGCCAAATTCAAACAAACGGTATTGACAGCAAAAGAAGGAGATACCATGCTTACGTTGAAAGAATTGGCCCCAGTTCGCCTCATTAAAAATAAATTCTTCCACGACGTACAAGCCGTATATCAGCAGTGCGGTACTGTAGAGGATTTAAAAACAGTTCTTGGTAGAGCTCGTGCTAAAAGAGGTATGTTTGAAGGGGATCTGGAAGAGGGCGAATTAGAAATTGGACAAGTTAGCGGTCTGATTGATACCATTCTCCCTGCTGCGCAGATTGTTGCAGCATTACGCCAAGAATTTGAACAAGCCAAAAAGGATGTTTTGGCACTACCGACACTATAATGGAAAGTGTATTCAAATCCCAAATTACACCAGATGAATACGCCCCATTCTACGAGGCCTACATACAACTGTCACCAGAAACGCACTTAAAGGCTGCTTTAGAACTATCTGGAAAACAACTAGCAGCCATTTTAGACGAACTCAAAACGGAAGACTTGCAAAAGGCTTATGCTCCTGAAAAATGGACCATCGCCGATTTGTTGGTGCATATTTTTGATGCAGAAATGGTGTTTTTGAGTCGGGCGTTGCACATTGCGCGCGCTCCAGGCGTTGCGCTCCCCGGGTATGATCAAGATGTTTTTGTGGCTTCAGCCGATGCCAATACGTTGACTATTCACCAAATTCGGGAGCTTTTTCAATACTTGCGGAAAACCACACTTATCTATTTGTCTTGTCTACCCTTGTCGAGCTTTACGCATACAGGCAGTGCTGATGGCAAAGGCGTATCCGTCCGCGCTCTTGGGTTTATGATTGTAGGGCACCAACTCCATCATACGCACATCTTATTGGACCGCTACCTCAATAGGTAATTTTCTCAATTTCAAATTGAAACGCATTTATTTTCACAGCACCCGAATTACTCCACAAACTAAATTCTACGAATTGATGGGCGAATAACTTGGGAAGTACAAAGCAAAAATGAGATTCGTTGAGCAATGAATCGTGCTGCAGAAAAGATTTTAATGGATGCGCTAACCAATACTGTGGGGCATACGATTGAAAGACCAAAAACAACTCATCTGCTGCGCCAAGGCTGGATTCCTCAAATTGCACAGAGCCCGAAACATAGTAGTGATAATTGTCTAAAATATTGGGTATTGCAAGCTTTTCGCCCTGACCTAGCACCTGAAAAGCAGCCTGCTGTTCGTAGTGGTAATGCAGTTCTGACTGTTTTCCAAAAGGCCTTTCGTCGCAGCCGCCCTGCCAAACGGGCGGGGTAAATGTTTGTCCAAAAATTTTACGGTACTTTTTGGCATCCATGTCAAAAGCATGCAGGATTCCTTGGCGATATTGCCAATTTTGAAAAACAGACAACCCCACCAAAGCTACTAGAAATACCCCAAACCAAATCGGTCGCTTTGACCCAAATCGCTGAAAGACATAAGCCAATGGGAGCGCCAACAACAAATAAAAGTCTATAAATGCGCGGTGCCCAAAACTATCGCCATAGTACCAATTCCACCAAGAGGCGATGACATAGGTTATTACAGAAAAAGAGAAAAACCATGCATCTCGGTGAAAAGTTGGCTTTTTGAAAAATGCGAAAACACCTAAGAATAATAAGGGTGCATAAAGGAAAACCCCACTTCGAAAGCCGAATAACACTTCAAAGAGTTGCGGTTTTAAAAAATAAAATCCTTCGCCTTTGTAGGTCATTGGAGAAAATTGTTGGCTTTGCAGGTAAATAGCTGTAAATAAAACCACTAATGGCCCCAGCAAACCTAAAAACGGCAGCACCACTTTTTTTATCCAATAGCTAGAGGCTAGTTCTGAAAACGGCCGTGGATGAAACAGGAGCGGCAATGCTGTCACAGCCACCAAGTGTGTTGGACGTATTACTACTGCAATTCCCAAAAACAAGCCCATTAAAATCCCAAATCGACTTTGCCCCTTTACAAAGAACTTTCGCGAGAAATAAAAAAATCCAGAAAGGGCAAAGAAGCCATATACATGCGACATCAGTGGCTCAAAATGGGTGTAATGAAACAGAGAAGTCCCGAAAAAAAGCGCAGGCAGTAAACCAGCAATCACGCGGTTGTTTATATGATACGATCGTAAAAATCCAACGCAAAAAAAACAAGCAAAGAACAAATAAAACCACGCCCCAATAATCACAGCATATTGAAAATGGGATTCATAACCTGTTTGGTTATCAGAACCCAATTGTGCTGCAACGGCGTAAAATGGACTTAATAACAACGCACTACCCGGAAAATATTTGTTTATCGTCCCGCCAGGTACTGCATGCAGATAATCATTGGCATAAACCGTATCAAAACGCGCCTGCTCCCAAGCTATAGCTTTTTCAAAAGCCAAGTTACGATCGAGTACTAGAGAAGGTAAATACGCATAGTAGCCGCGTCCGTCGCTCTTCACGTAATGTCCACTATCTATTTTCGCCCCACTAATGCCTACCGAAAGTAAAATAGTGAGAGGCAGCACTGAAAGCCATGCAAAAAACTGACGAGTGGCGTACGGCATTAAAACAAAAAGATATAGCTCACTCGAAACTCCAAAAACTGCAAGGCATGCGAACGAACTTGGAGGTCTGTCTGTTCAAAATTGAAATGCTGTGGGTTCTCAAAGTCAAAAGCTGTTGAAACTGAGGGGGCATGTTGGTACTCAAAGCTTCGAATTTGATTTTTTGTTAAATAGTCTGCCTGGGTAGTAGCCATATACGACCCCGAAAACCGCAAACTGTGTTGACCAAAAATCAATTGTAACCCCGCGGCGACCCCTCCGCCGAGCAAGATGCTTCGCTGATGCGTCATGCCTGATACCGAAACTTCCTCAAGTGGTCCAGCTGATCGATTTGTAAAGGTTGTTCTTGTTGTAATCCAGGGCACTCCTCCCATCAATTGAACAAAAGGTCGAACTGAGCGCGATGAAAAATAATACTTGCTCGTCAATAGTACCTGATGGATGCCATTGGTCGTGTTGAGACGCATGTCAACAGGCCAGGCCTCGTTGTACCGCGAATTGATTTGTACATTGATGTCTTCTCTAAAGTTTTGAGCGTGTTGACTGAGTACATTGTAGCTGTAAATAACTCCAAAAACTAGATTGGTGTGCGACGGAAGTGGCATTAGGAAATCGACATGTAGCCCCCCTCCTACTGAAAAGTTGTTCTGCCCAAATTTGCCCATGGGAATTAACGCGTTGAGACCAGCCCCAATCTCTTTGTCTTGAGCCATTAATTGGGTAGGGAGAAGTATCCAAAAACAAATAATAACGAAGAAAATTTTATTCATGCGCTCAGTTTCTGCCGTCAAAAATACAGTTTATTCAGCAATCAAGGTTTTGAGTTCGGGCAATTTTTTGAGGGCCTCATTTTTCCCGATGTCATAGAGCTTTTGCGCCTTGCCTGTATCCAAAAAGCGATACTTGTAGAGCTCTTCAGGTTCTAGGAGTATATCACACAACCCTCTGTCTCTTATAGTATTTTGATTCACCGCGATGGCCAATGTACGATCGGCTAATTTAATGGGTGAATTGAGTTTGGAGACTTGCGGCACAGGTACCAAGTTCAACCCCACCACAATGTTGCCAGAGACGTATCCGGCAGGTAAATTGCAAGTCAAACCGCCATCAGCATACAAAACACCATTGATGAGAATGGGGTCAAAAACCATTGGGATAGCAGCACTTGCCATTAATGACTCTAAGAGATTGCCTGTTGTGAAAGCCTTGGTTGAACCGGTGTACAAATCGGTTGCCACTAGCGTTGTTGGCATGCTTAAGTCCTCTATCGTACTAGATTTAAGGTGCTTCTTTAGCAATTCTTGCATACCATCCAAATTGAGCAAAGCCTTCCACGAAAAAGCTGGACGCACAAACGTGAGCATGGCTTTGTTTTCAAAAATCTCAAAAATTTCCTTGGGGTGCTTGCCATCAGCAATTAACGCCCCAACGATAGCACCGATGCTTGTACCTGAAATGCTATCGGGAATAATTTGATTATCCATCAATACTTCCAACATGCCTAAGTGCGCAAAGCCCCTTGCCCCGCCTCCTGAAAGTGCTATTCCAATGGATTTCTTCATCGTTGTTTCAACTTTGAAAGTGAAAAGAATATTTACCAACTATACCATTTTGTATAGCGACGCCAAAAGTAATGTTTCTTGCTCAGGTAAATTTACCACCACCCTCTGCATTCAAACGCCTGGCGTAGAGGAGACAGAATAAAAGGAACCAATCCAAAGCGCCCCGTTTAACTACTCCTCCCCGCCTCTAGCGCTGTCAAAACAGCTGTCACCATTTCCGCAACTGTGGGATATAAAAAGTTATAAGCGGCAAACCAATCGGTATGCTGTGTGCCCACAGGAATATTCGATGTGAGCGCGGCTAACTCATCTGACTTGAGTTGCTTTTGGGCACCATTCGGTTGGTAAGGGGCTACTTTTACTTGAAGTAATTTGGCAACTAGGGCTGCAAAATCAACTTGTTTTATGGGTGGTGCAGCAAAAATATTGTAATTGGTATTTGGTGTGCCCTTTTTCAATGCATGGGTTATCAAACCACCACAATCGCGAATATGAATGAGTGACATCAACTGCTCGCCATCGCCGTAAATAGGCACAACCCCTTGCTTTATAGCCGGCAAATAATAGAAGTGATAAAACCACGAATGCGGCCCAATAATCCATGCCGGTCGCACCATGCGCACATCTTGCGCTTGGTGTGCATATTCGAAGGGCTTTTCTGCTGTGTGATAATGCTTGGCAAATGCAATAGGATGCAGCGGTTGCTGTTCTCGTGCAACAACACCCTTCTCCAAGTTGCCATACATCAATGTGCCGCTTACGTAAACAATGGGGAGGTTAGGATTCATTTCTCCCAAGACACGCAGCCATTTCTCATTGGCCTTTCGGCCTTTGTGGGCCGCAACTTTTCGCATAATTGGGTGGGACCCCGCCATTCGTGCAGCATGTACCAGGCCGGTGGGCGGAAATCGCTTCAACCACGAAAAATCAAACTGCTCCAACGAACCTGTGAGTGTATTGCAGTGCTCAAAATGCGGGGGAGGCAAAGTTTTGTGCACCAAGGTAGTCAGCTTTTCATGCGGTAGCTTCTGCTCCAACAACGATGCGACCACAGCGCCTCCTACAAAGCCCGTTGCTCCGAGCACCCATGTATTTGAATCGACCATAAACTAGCGTTTTTTGAATGTGTAGCGGGTGTACTCTCCAAATCGTCCGATGCTACTGTCACCCAATTTTTCATCCAACTGCCATAACCAATGGCGGAGTCGATTGGGGATTTTGGCGTAGATTTTTTGGTAATACCAAGCGGGATAAAAAATGGAGTATCCTCTAAAGGCTACTATTTCGAAGGCACTAAAAACATTTTGAATCGCACGGTTGCTGTAACATTTGCTGTCGAGGTGTTTCGTTGGCGAATACCCGCCCCAAATGCTGCGCAAGCGCGAAAAAGCCGATCGGAATTTTCCTTTCAACAATTCGATGGCAATGCCTTGTAAAAACCATTTATTGACGAACGTAATCACCATTTTGCCATTAGGCGCCAACAATTCATTTAGTTCATCGGCAACCAATTGGATGTCATCTACCGTATTGAGTGCGCCAAAAAACACAAAAATCATATCGTATTGTTGGTTGGGAAAAAGAGCGCCGATATCTTCCACGCTGCCGACTGCCACTTGGGCATTACTTAATGTTTGCTGTTCAATTTTATGGTTGGCAATGCGATACATTTCTGGAGACACATCTACACCGAACCATTTTTTCTCAGGGAAAACATGAGCAAAGTGCACCAAGTCAAAACCAGGACCATAGCCGATTTCCAAGGCATTTTTAAAATCGTGGCGTTTCACCTCCTCTCGGAAACTCTGCCTGATCCGTCGCAAAATGGGATTGCTCCAATAGCGTTTTTCAAAGTCAACGGCATCGGCATCGTAATAGGCTTCTACCGCTTGGTAATAAGCAGCATTGCGCTTTTCATTCTTCATAACTGGCAAAGTTTTTTTTCCGTACGGCTTCTTTATGTTGGGCGTATGCTACTTGTATAATGGCTCCACAAAACCAAAATAACAGCGCAAACTTATCGATATCTAAAAAGTTGTTGACCTGCATGTGAATGACATAGCTAGATAAGCCTAAAAAAGCGGCCAAGGCCAATATGGAATGGGGATTGGCAATAGCTTGGTAACCCCAAGTGCCTAGCATGAGCAGAAATACAACAACAGGAAAAATGCCTGACTCACTGAGTTGCAACAAAATTTCAGAATGGGCACTGCCACCACTTCCGGGGGGCGGAGAATCAGGGTTACGAACACGTAGTGGGGTTTGAAATTCAGGTTGTTGATAGGGAATATAAGTGAGTCGATACGTGCCCGGGCCAAAGCCAAAAAGCGGGCGCTCCTTAGTCATTTCTAACGCTGCCACCCAACGATTGATGCGCTCTAGATTGCTATAATCACTTTTGTATTGCGCTATGGATGCCGTATGCGCCGCCAAGTTTTGACTGGCGTAGGTGCTGCGGTTTTTGCCAGAATCCCAACGCCACTGCATTTGAGATGTGGGAAGTACAATGAAAAAAATGGGCAATAGTATAGCGACAACAAGTGTTGCCCAGCGCAGCCAAACAAACCGATAGAAGAGGAAGGCAAATGGCAGCGTAATGACCCCTAAAATAGCGGCTCGACTAGCGCCCAAAAGAATACCCAAAATGGCCAATCCGGAAAAAAACAACCACCACTTTTTTGTTCTGCTCAAACCCAAAAAAACA
>JAIULY010000029.1 GCA_022565875.1 Schleiferiaceae bacterium
ACATCAGTTAAACCTTAAACTTTCAACATTAAACCAATCCGTAAATACATGTAAAATGAATAACCAAACGCAGTAGCTAAAACACCACGCCTAACTCCCAAACCACTCCGGTAGTTTTTTCACCACGGCGTTCACGGGGAACACGGGGTGACACGGGGAATTTTTGTCGATTCGTCTATTCGTTGATGTGTTTAGTTGTTTTCCTTAGTATACTTTGTGCGCACTTCGAGCAACTTTGTGTTCCAAAAAATGAATCGCAAAATGAATCGCGAATCCAAGCTTTAGGAAACATCAGTTAAACCTTAAACTTTCAACCTTAAACCAATCCATAAATATATGTAAAATGAATAACCAAACGCAGTGGCTAAAACACCACGCCTAACTCCCAAACCAAATGGAGTGCATCACGATTTGTCAACCGAAATCGGCTGGAGATGCTGCCCAATGTGCCCTCTAAACCTCCAAAAAAAACACGAACAATAAAAATTCTAAATAATGGCCCTATGCGCAGTGCAAAGTTTTATTTTTGCGCACTTTGTAACGTGCCACTGATTCTTATATCAGGTCATTTTTTAGTGCTGTTTTTTTTCATTAAATACCTGTCGATGAAAGAATAAAAGGTGGCGCATTAACCAAAATAGAACAATGAAAATTTCATATAACTGGCTGCGCCAGTACTACAATTGCACGCTTGCTCCTGAGAAGGTTGCGGAAGTTTTGACTGACACGGGATTGGAGGTGGAAGGTATTGAGACCATTGAATCTGTTCCCGGGGGACTGAAAGGTGTAGTGGTTGGCCATGTTCTTACCTGCGAACAACACCCCAACGCCGATCGCTTGCGGGTAACAACAGTGGATATTGGGCTAGAAGAACCGCTTCATATTGTTTGTGGCGCACCCAATGTTGCCGCAGGGCAAAAAGTAATGGTTGCTACTGTAGGAACAGCGCTAACCTTTGCCAACGGGGAATCCCTGAAACTGAAAAAAGGCAAAATTCGCGGTGAAGTGTCGGAGGGAATGATTTGTGCGGAGGATGAGTTGGGCATTGGCGAAAGCCATGACGGCATCCTTGTGCTTCCAGAAAACACCCCTACAGGGACAGCCGCTGCTGACTATTTTAATTTTGAAGTGGACCACGTTTTTGAAATTGGCCTAACGCCAAATCGCACAGACGCCATGAGTCATTTTGGTGTAGCGCGCGACCTGCATGCCGCGTTGGCTTTTCACCATAAGGATACGACTCCACTGCTCTTACCAGATGTATCTGCATTGCAACTACCCAAAAGCAATGAAGGCATAGCTGTAGAGGTAAAGGACACCGCCGCATGCCCCCATTATATGGGGCTAACCATCAACAACATAAAAGTAGCACCATCTCCAGAGTGGCTCCAAACAGCTTTGCGCACTATTGGACTAACCCCAAAAAACAACGTGGTAGACGTCACCAACTACCTGCTGCACGAATTGGGTCATCCGCTACACGCCTTTGATGCCGGTAAAATTGTTGGTGGGAAAGTGGTGATTCAGCAATTGCCTGCGGACACCCCCTTTACCACCCTTGACGAAAAAGAACGAAAACTGCATGCCGATGACCTCATGATTTGCGACACGGAAAAAGGCCTGTGTATGGCTGGTGTTTTTGGAGGATTGGGTAGTGGTATTTCTGAATCCTCCACTTCTGTATTTTTAGAAAGTGCTTATTTCTCACCCGTTAGCATTCGGAAAACCGCAAAAAGGCACGGCCTCAACACCGATGCTTCTTTTCGCTACGAACGGGGCATAGACCCCAATCTATCTGAGTATGCGCTCAAAAGAGCCGCGCAATTGATTCTGGAATTAGCCGGTGGTGAAATTGCTGGTGCTATACAATCTGTTGGGCAGGCTACCTTTCCTCCTTTTGAGTTTGTCGTCTCACCAAACCGCATTCGCCGCTTGATTGGCACACCCATTAGCGACAGCGAGATGCAAGAAATATTGACAAACTTAGATATTACTTGTGCAGAAAATGGAGCAGACACCTGGACGGTGCGCGTGCCGGCTTACCGTGTGGATGTCACACGAGAGGCGGACATTGCGGAAGAAGTGTTGCGTATTTACGGACTCAATAAAGTTCCCGTTCCCACAAAAATGAACTTTAGCTGGATTGCAAACCAACGCCATCGCCCGGATAAGTTTCGGACCATGTTTACAGCATTGCTCAATGGCAAGGGACTAACAGAAGTCATGAACAATTCCCTTTCCAAGGCAAGCTACTACCGCGATTTACCAGAAAATGAATATGGCGTAAACATGCTGAATCCGTTGTCACAAGAATTGAATCGCATGCGCCAAAACCTGACCTTTGGACTGCTAGAAAATGTGGCTTACAATCAGAATCGAAAACGCACAGATTTGCGATTGTTTGAGTGGGGCAAAACGTATGGCAAAGGCGCTTCAGGTTTTTTTGAAAATGCAGTTTTAGCTGTTGCCCTTACCGGCAAATCAGATGCTGAAAACTGGGAACATCCGCAGCGCGAAAGCTCCTTTTTCTCGTTAAAAGCACACGTATTGGAATTGTGCAACGCCATTGGCGCAAGCCCTGTAAAAGAGGCACTAGTGGTTGAACACCCCCTATACTCTGACGCTATTGAACTCTTCCACAAAAAACAATCGCTTGGAATTGTTGGACGTGTAAAGGACGAGTGGCTGAAGTATTTTGATATCCAGCAGGATGTATTTACTGCTGAGTTACATTCCGAGGCCTTATTCGAGCGCTCTAAAAACCGAAAGGTCATTTACCAATCCTTGCCAAAGTTTCCTGCTGTACGTCGTGATTTAGCCTTGTTGGTGCCCAAAGAAGTTACTTACGCAGCTTTGGCCAATGTGGTGCAACAATCGGGCACCGCTTTGTTGCAGTCGGTAGCCTTATTTGATGTGTACGCAGGTAAAAACTTGCCCGAAGGTAAGAAGTCATACGCCATTAGTCTGATTTTTCAAAGCCCAGACAAAACACTACAAGACAAACAGATAGAAGGAGTTGTGGCGCGTATTTTAAAGCAATTAGAACAACAATTACAAGTTGTTATCCGCTGACATGACCAAAGGCACTGTCATTCATTTAGATGTCAATCATCCCTCACTATTGACAGGATTGGAAGCATTAGGCTATACTAATGTAGCCGCCTATACCACTACAAAAGACGAGGTAATGGCGTTGTTGCCCAATGCGGTGGGCTTGGTGGTGCGCAGTCGTTTTCCGATTGATGCGTCGTTTTTGCAATGCGGCACGGCCCTTCGATGGATTGCACGGGTCGGCGCCGGGATGGAAAACATTGATCTAGAGGCGGCCACACAACTCGGCATCACCTGCGTGAGTGCGCCCGAAGGCAATCGCGATGCAGTAGGCGAACATGCTGTAGGGATGTTACTCGCCCTGCGAAACAATCTACTCCGTGCTGACCAACAAGTGCGCAACGGCACGTGGGACCGCGAAGGAAACCGGGGTTGGGAAATTCAAGGGAAAACCGTTGGCATAATCGGCTACGGGCACATGGGAAGCGCTTTTGCAGAAAAACTTCAAGGCTTTGGCGTTAGCTGTATTGCCTATGACAAATACAAAACCTTATCAGCCCATGCCTTTGCCAAGCAAGTGCCTTTGCAGGTATTGTTTGAAGAAACAGACATTTTAAGCCTTCATCTACCCCAAACTCCCGAAACCAAACAACTGGTAGATGCCGAATTTCTGCAATGCTTTCGGAAACCCATCATAGTCATCAACACCGCCCGAGGCAATATTGTCAATACGCAAGCATTGCTTGAGGCGTTACATGCAGGACGCGTGATTGGGGCCTGTTTAGATGTCTTGGAATTTGAAAAAAGTAGTTTTGAACATCTGTTTGACGACCAGAAACTCCCTCCGGTATTTGAGCAACTCCTGCAAGATCAGCGGGTAATTCTTTCGCCACACATAGCCGGATGGAGTGTGGAATCCGCTCAAAAAATGGCAGCGGTATTGCTAGACAAAATTGCAATGTTGTAAGTTTCTCCACAGCATACACAAGAAACATGACAAATTTCCACCAGATTTAAACCAACCTTGTGCACTGTAAAAACCCACATTGCCACCATGCACAACAGTTGAAATGTCCATGTAATTTGGGTTGCGCTTTTGCCTTTACGAAAGATTGTCAAAACCCATGAGCAATTGTTATACTACTACTGATGAACTGAGGATTTAACGGATTGCCTTGATGCTGAGAGGGGAAGCACAGGAGATTTTTCTTTCAAAGCTGTTGTTTTCGTGGAAAGATGATGAAATAGCGTATCGCAATAATTGCACGAGGTGCTATTGTGACACATCAAAGATGCTGGTTAAGCTATCCCACAGCTTTTGTAGTTTCTACTAGACTGCATTTTGGCTTTAGGATAGCCAAAAAAGAACCTCATAAATCAAGAGGTAGAAAAACACCCTGCATTACCGTATATTTGCCACCCATTTAACTGATATGTTTCGAATATTCAAACAAGACGCGTTTGGTCACAACCTGATTATCAAACGTCTAATCATTTTTGTTTTTGGTTTTATTGCGTATTATCGCATGAACATCATCAACCGCACAAAAATTGAAGGTGCGGAACACCTACGCGGGTTGCCCGACACAAAAGTATTGTTTGTAAGCAATCACCAAACCTACTTTGCGGATGTTGCTGCTATTTATCAATTGATTAATTGTGCCAAGTGGGGTGTTTATGGCAAAATTAACTATCCGCTATCCTTGCTTAATCCACGATTGAATGTGTACTTTATAGCCGCACAAGAAACCATGAAAAGCGGGTTGTTGCCCAAGATTTTTGCCTATGTAGGCTCGGTAAGTATCAAACGATCGTGGCGCTCTGCCGGTAAAACTGTTGACCGCGGCGTGGATCCTAAAGACATCGAAAAAATAAAAAAAGCCATTCACTCGGGTTGGACAATCACCTTTCCGCAAGGAACTACCAAGCCCTTTGTGAAGGGAAGAAAGGGAACCGCTCACATCATTAAAGAGCTAGAGCCCATTGTCATTCCGTTGGTAGTTGACGGCTTTCGCAGGGCCTTCGACAAAAAAGGTATGTTTGTCAAAAAGAAAGGTACCGAGTTGAGCATTACCATCAAAGAGCCCCTAAAAATAGATTACAACGCCACGTCCGATGAAATTTTGGACACCATCATGGCGGCTATTGAACAAAGCGAAGAATTCCAATAGGCGTCCATTTGCCAAAGGGTTGATCGCTGAGAAGTTTGGAACGAATGTAAATTGTCTACCATGAAAAAATACTTTTTGGCGATACTAATACTGGGTCTTTTTAGTGCTCATGCGCAACGGCAATATATTTTCAAGGGCAACATAACGGAAGTAAACCGTGCAGAGGGTATAGCTTTTGCGCACATCAACATCGAAAACCGACCTGGTAAGGGTTTTATTTCACGCATCGATGGCAGTTTTCATTACGACGCTTACGACACTAAGGACACCGTATTACAGGTGCGAATAAGCGCACTGGGGTATGTCTCAAAAAGTGTAACCTTATACGCTGGGCAAAACAATCCTATAGTATTGCATCCTTCAGCAGAGGTGCTCAACGCGGTAATTGTAACGCCTGTAGAATGGGAACGGCAACTTGTGCAGCGTGTGATTGAAAAGATACCCGATAATTACAGCGCCCGCAACGAACGCCTTACTGGAGCCGTCACAGAAGAAACCTTTGCCGACAGCGCCCTATCCATCCCCTTTTACGCCGCTAACGCTTTGATAGAGGCTGATAAACCCAACTACAAAACACGATCGCCCATTGGCAATGTTCGGGTTATAAACGGCCAAACAGAATATTTCCCCGCAGCAGATACCGCCTGGCTGGGTATTCAAGCGGGGCCCTTCAATATTTTTCGCTTTGACCTGGTGGCCAACCGAAGAGGGCCATTGCAAAAGTCGAAACTCAAGAAATTTGATTTTTCTGTGTTGGACACGCTCATTCAAGATGGTGATTTGGTGTTGAAAATGGCCTATAGTAGCCGTGACTATAGCGGTACGCTCTTCATAAACCTCACCGATACTGCGCTACTAAAAGCTGACGTCATCGACATTGATTTTGAAGCTGGAGGTGGTTTTACATTAAACACGTGGCGACGCAAGTATTTGCATTACACCGTGAGTTATGCCAAATTTGAGGGCGCCTATCGGTTGCGATACATTCACTATCAAACCGCATTCAAAAGCGGGAAAGATCATTTGTTTTTAGAAAACACCTTTTCCATCATCAGTGTGTCTGATGCTGCTACCGTTTCGCCTTCAGGTAAAGAAATAAATTACACCGAGTTACTTACGGATTACACCAAAGAATTAGCCCTCATAAATGACTCCACTACAATAACTCAAGAGGTTCCAAGTTTTACCAAGTTTTTCCGGAAGTTAGTTGTTGGATATACGGTATTTGCGCTACCACAAACGCGTAGTGCCTTTACTGGCAGCTTGGGGAGCGACCTAGACTTCAATAAAACATGGGATGCAAAAGACCAACTCCGAATAGCAGCTGGAGCAAGCATAGAATACCCCATTTACAAGCGTTTTTGGCTTTCATTGCAAACGGGAGGCACTGGCAACAAAGAAGCTACATTACTATCTGCCTTCGGCGTTTCATACAAACAACCCTTGACTTTTAGCGGGCGGTATAAGGTGGTGTTTGGAGCAGACTATTTAGGATTGGTAAACACTAGTAGGTTTTACAATCTCCAACACGAGGGCACGCTCACGCTCAACAACAAACCTTTTGATTCTGGGCGCATTGATTTTCTGTATCAACAACGGAGCAACGGCATCGCCCCAAGGTTATCTTTTGTTTTTCAAATGAATAATGCACTCACCATTCGCCTACAAGGCACCTATCATTTGCCCCTTAGCACCAACCAAAGTATTTTGGCCCGGGAAGAAAACGAACGTTGGTTTTGGAATCGTGTGAGTACAACGTTTAGAGAGGGCGAAGATTTTCAGTCAAGCCATCGCCAACCTTTCACCAACAATTGGTGGATTGGCTTAGGAATTGTGTGGAAGTAAGAAAGGAAAGCTGGCCAAATATTCTCATTTCTTCAAATACACCTGTTTTTTCTTTACTACGCAAAAAATGAGCGTCTATCCTATGTTTAAAAACTAGGCTTCACTTTTTTTAATCAAAAAAACAACAGATAAACAGCTCATCAAAAGCCTTATAGCAGCGCTAATCTACACCTAGTTAGCTAATTCTCCCCCACTGGGATTTATCGCGGTACAGTTTGAGAAACTCCGCTTTTGTTCCCGCATTTTCAGGTTTATCCAGCTTGGGGTCTTCTTCCAACACGCGGAAAGCCCATTCGCGAGCGGCGGCGAGGATGCCACTGTCTTTCACCACATCCACGATTTTCAAATCCAAAACACCACTTTGCTTGGTCCCCATGATATCGCCTGGCCCGCGGAGTTCCATATCCACCTCTGCTATTTTAAAGCCGTCTTGGGTGGCCACCATCGTTTCCATGCGGCGTTTGCCTTCTTTACTCACCTTTACACCTGTCATGAGAATACAATACGAGGCATCAGCGCCCCGCCCTACTCTTCCCCGCAATTGATGCAATTGCGACAAACCAAACCGCTCGGCGCTCTCAATCACCATAACGGAGGCGTTGGGCACATTCACTCCTACCTCAATGACGGTGGTAGCCACCATAATTTGCGTTTGACCAGATACAAACCGCTGCATTTCAAATTCTTTTACCTCGGGTTTCAATTGTCCATGAACGATACTCACCTGATACTTGGGTAACGGAAAACTTCTTGTGATGGCATCATACCCCTCCATAAGGTCTTTGTAGTCCAAGGTTTCAGATTCATTGATTAGCGGGTAAACAATATAAGCTTGTCGTCCTGCATCGATTTCTTTGCGCACTAGGTCGAGCATGCGCAGTCGTCCGGATTCGTAAAAATGCAGTGTTTTAATGGGTTTTCGTCCCGGAGGCAGTTCGTCGATTACAGAGATATCGAGGTCGCCGTAAACGGTCATGGCTAAGGTTCTCGGAATAGGTGTAGCGGTCATCACCATAATATGGGGAGGCAACGTATTTTTTTTCCAAAGCTGCGCACGTTGCCGCACGCCAAAACGGTGTTGTTCATCGATAATGGCCAAGCCTAGATTTTTGAATTGCACCGGATCTTCTAGTAAGGCATGTGTACCTACGGTGATATGCAAACTGCCGTCCATACGGGCCGCTGCCAAACGCCGCCGCTCCGCCGCCTTGGTGCTGCCAGTTAGCAAGGCTATCGTTACAGCTGATCCTTCTAGTAGTTCAGCTAAGCCGTTGAAATGCTGTTGTGCTAATATTTCAGTAGGCGCCATCAAACAGGCCTGAAAACCATTATCAATGGCAATCAACATGCTCAGCAGAGCAACTATGGTTTTACCCGAGCCCACGTCCCCTTGAATCAACCGATTCATATGACGCCCAGACCCTAAATCACGGCGCACTTCTTTCAACACGCGCTTTTGTGCATTGGTGAGCTGAAAAGGCAGGTGATTGTTGTAAAAGTCCAGAAAAATGGCATCCACTTTCTCAAATGGAAATCCTGCGACCTTGCTGTGGTGCACGCGCTTTTGCACGTGAAGTAACAGCTGCAAGAAAAAACACTCCTCAAATTTCAACCGATAAGAAGCCAACTGCATGGCTTTGGTGTCTTTTGGGAAGTGTATCCCCGTCAACGCATCGCGGATGGGGATGGCTTTTACAGCATTCCGCAAATCATCAGCAAGCGTTTCGCCCACTTGATCGATTACTGCGGGGAGCAACTGCTGCATCACTTTACTGATGCCACGACTATTAAGCCCTTGCGCATTGAGTTTCTCAGAACTGCGGTAAACGGGCATAAAACCCGGACTGCCATGTTGCTTGAACTCTGTGAGTAATTCCAACTCTGGATGTGCGAAATTCCATTGTCGCCCGTATTTTGAAGGTTTGCCAAACAGCACATAGACCCCGCCAATGGTCAATGCATTCTTGATCCACCGCGCCCCTTGAAACCACACCAACTCCACTGTACCCGTGTCGTCGGCAAACTGCCCTACCAAACGCTTGCGCCCTTTGCCTTGCACCTCTTGCAGCGATTGCAATTTGCCCACCAGCTGCACCTCTAGGTCCTCCGATTCAATTTGATTGATTTTGTAAAAGCGCGTGCGGTCTACATAGCGAAAAGGGAAATAGAAAAGCAAATCCCGGCACGTAAAGAGCTGGAGCTCCTTTTTGAGCAAATCCGCCTTTCTTGGGCCAATGCCCTTGAGGTATTCGATGGGAGTATCTAACGTGAGCTTTTGCATGGTTGGCAAAATTAACAAAAGAGTAGGGAAGATTTTACAGTGTTGAAAAAACTTGTTCAAAACGCTTTGTTGGTCCTTCTCTACTACTCAAAAGGCCGAAAGAAATAAAGTGGAAATCAAACATAGAACCCTATCAAAATCAAAAAATGCCCACCGCAACTGAGTGTGACCTGCATAAGGTAAGTCTTTGCTTTAAAGCCACGAAAACAGAGAAAAGGAAAGGGCCAGGAAGCAAGCGGCAAAGCAACCCAAAACTTGGAAAACTAGAAAACGTTGCATGTATGGTTTCCCCTTGAGGTCTTCGCCAACTATCGGGTAATCACCTAAATTAGAGACAAGAAAGCGTATGGGGAAAGTATTCGTTGACTTTGAGGTAGTTTTTCTGAGGGGGGGTAGATTAGTTAGCTTGGTAGGGGCGCCTATGTTTGCTGTGGTGTGTGCGTGGTCATTCTGTTTTTTTCATGGTGCATTAATTTAGTTGGTTTCTCCTTTACTTTTTTTTTGTTGGGCCATGTCCACTTGAAAAAACTGCAAATCCGCTATCAAAATGGTTGGCTATTTCAAATAAATTTCATCTCTCACATAAGTGTTGTTGAGCCAAAAACAATGTTTTGTGTATTCTTCTGCTTTGGTCAAATTATCTTTAGTAGGCAAAGGATAAGTGTCTGCGGCATTTTTAGCGTGTGGCCTAACGTGTGATACTGAATTAAAAGACTTGTTTGGGAAGTTTGTATAACGAGTTTTTCCTATGACTTGCTTCACAATTTTGCCTTTTGAGACGATTTCTTTTGTCTTAGCCCAAACTTTTTCGGCTTCAAGGATGTCGGAATAAGACATGTTCCAAAACTTAACTTTTCTTAAAACTAATTGCTCGTCTTCAAATTGGAAAAACACAAACAAAAATTTATGCTCCAAAATGTCTTTGAAATTAGAGTCGTCCCATTCTTCATTTACAATTTCTTCGTATTTGAAATTTGGAAATGAAATATCCTCTTTCGGTAAATTGTTTTCTTTCAGTCTTACTGTCTTTACAATGATTTCAGCCTTTTCAAATTCTTCGATCTCTTTATCAAGTTCAATTCCTAAAATTGCTTTTGTAAGATTGGCAAAAAAGTTTTTTGCAGTTGTATTTAACTCAACTCCTGTCATAGCAACTATTTGGCCAACTGTCTTACCATAATATGGCTTAAATTTAGAAACAACAATTTCTTCAATTGTTTGCTTTTTTGCAACAGCAACTGACGATATGAGTTTTCCATAAACTCCTGGTGCTTCATTGGCAATGGATGCAATGATATGATTTACATAACCTTGCTTTAATGAGTAAGCTCTTTGTTTTGCTGGAATGTCGCTGTAGGGTTGTTTTCTAACTGATGAAGCGTTTGCGCCTTTTGTGCAAGCGCCTAAATAAAAAGTATCACCTTCCGAAAGTTCGTGGGCTTTTCCGTCAGCAATTTTTTGTTTGATAAGGTCCCAATCCTTCTTAATGATTTCTAAGTCTGTGCTTGGGAAATTCCATTCGTCAACAAGTTTTACTAAATAGTCAAGAATATCATAACCTGCTTGATGTAAGTAAAAAACCAATAGAATATTTGCATTCTTTTTCCAAAAGTCACTTTCTTCAAATTTTTGATTTACAACTTCAATGTAATTGATTATGTTTAGAACTAATCGTTCTTTTGAACGATACTCTTTATTCTTTAACTGCTTTAAAGGAGAAGTTTTGAGTTCCATACCAATCTCAATGAAGTCTGCTTCTGATTTGGAATTTGGATTATAACCAAAATAAAACTTCTCGAGGATCTGACCGAAGTTTCCTTTACCTGTGTAGTTGTGGGCTAAAATTTCAGGTTCGCAAATTTCCCTTAGAGTTTTACCTTTAAGTTGCTTAGCGTATTCAATTACTGACTTTTTATCGTTTGGATTATACCGTCTTCTTTTATCCATTTACTTCAGCTATAATTTCAAAATCTAATAAATTAGTATGTGAGTTGAATGAATAACTTACTAGTTTAACATCATTCCACGTTGCAGAAACTGAAGGACGGACTCCATAAATGAATTTCCTCTCAACAATATTTTCAAATACCTGCAAAGCATCATCCGTAAATTCAAATCCTACAATAAATGCCTTTATCATACCATAGTCGCCAAACGCATATTCATTTTTCACCCAATCTACATATTTCATTAATTGCAATACATCTTGTGCGTTAACTGCGTTTCTTTTAATTTCAATTACCAGGTAATTACTTATTGTTGGTTTTTGATTTACAATATAGCGATAGCCAAAAATATCCATTTTATCGATGTAATCAATTGGCTTAAATGGTGATGCGATAACTTGACGAGTCAAATAATCCCAACCACCAAAAATATTTAGTGTTTGTGGATGTTTGTTTGTGAGTTGGAAAATTATTGCCGCTTCAATTGCCATTTCATGTTTCAAACTGCCATCCTCATTTACGATCGTGTTTAAAAATGGAGCAATTGACAAAGAATATAGGTTGTTATTTTTGATTCTTTCATTGATCACATGGTGAAATTCTTGAAAGTTTGTATCGAAAGTATTTTCGTTACTTGGATAATCAATAGCGTTAATATTTCTTCTTAGCAATATGTTTTTGAAAGCTTGATTCTCTTCATCTGAAAACTTAATAAAACTTAATTTCCAAAATGCTCTTAATATTTTAAAACTATTTGGTGAGGATGAAAGTATTTCATCCATATCAATTCCATTTCTAAAAAAAACTGGATATGGGGTAAATGTGCAAATAAAACGCATGTTAATGCTATCAATACCAATATCTAATAATAATTGACTTTGGATTTCATCATAGCTTTGAACAACAGGCAAATTAGCATTTGGATAATTTAAAAATTTGCAATCGTCATTTACATTTGTCAAAGTACCAATACCATAAATTTTTCTGTCTATGAAGAAATATACATTATCACCTGCTCTCATAGAGCAATAATCGGCAAAAGTTCCTTCATGATGACTGCGCCAAACATTGTTCGGAGTTGATAACCTAGTTGAATAAATTCCCTTATTGATTGAATCGATTAGGGACTTTTCGCTATCTAAACTAAAAAGGAATCCTGCCATTCTTTCGCTGATTGTTTAATTTTTTGCTTCAATGATATTCCAATTTTTTCAATTACTCCAACAACCAATGCGTTTCCCATAAAAAAAGCTCTTTTTGAATCTGATACTTTTTCAAGTTTAGTATGGTCATCTGGAAACATGTTTAAACGTTCTAGTTCAACAGGTGAAAGTCTTCTGTAACCTTTTGGGGTTTGAATGACGTGTTTAAATCTTGATGGAGATTTCCCTCCTTCTCCTGTTATTATTGTTCTTGAAGGTTTGTCTAATGAATCGGGAAATATCATTCCACCTTCACTATATTGATATTCATAGCCTTGCGAGTTTTTTCGCATTTCCTTTTTCGGCCCTTTCAAATAAATCCATTTATCAAAATCGTCTTTATCAATGTAAAATTCTGACGTCACTTCTCCGTTTTGAATAAGGTCTCTCAAAATCGTGAACTTTCCATCATATTTTGGTTTTGTTTTAAGTGTTGTAACCGAACCATTGATCATTAAACCTGTGTTTTCAAAAAGTCCTGTCGCTCTACCTTTGTTAAAATTTTCAGAAATTGAAACAATATCACCTTCCAATTTAAATTCTGTCGGGAATAAAATATTTTCTGATGTTACTGGAAATGCTTCTGCTAAAGTCCCTTCTTCCAAAATCCATTCTATTGGTGTGACTTCTTTTATGCAATCATAAATAGCAGTCCCTTTGAGATATGCCAAAATAAAAATTCTTCTTCGTCTTTGAGGCATACCAAAATCTGCTGCATTTACTACTCTCCATTCAACAGCATATCCCAATTCATTTAAACTTTGTAAGATAATTGCAAAGTCTCGACCTCTTTGGCCAGATGGAGAAATAAGAAGTCTATCAACGTTTTCTAGGAACAAATATTTAGGCTTATTTTTTTTCTCTGAAATTATTTTGTGAATACTCCACCACAAAACGCCTTTTTTTCCAATAAGTCCTTTTGAATTTTTCAAAGTTGTTGCAACAGAGTAATCTTGACAAGGAAAACCACCAACTAATAAATCGTGATCTGGTATTACTGAAACATCAACTTGTGCGATGTCCTCATTGGAATGGCCGTCTTTTCCAAAACGATTTTCATAAACCCATGAAGCGTGCTGTGTTTTTGTCGACGGTTCCCATTGGTTACTCCAAACTACTCTGTAAGGCGATTTTAAAGATTCTTTATATCCTGATGATGAAGATTTCCCGTTCCATCCCTCTAGTCCAAGACGAAAGCCTCCAACACCTGCAAATAATTCTACGACTTTAATTTCATTTTCCATTTTGAACAGTTTTTAGGTATTTCACTTTTTCCTCAGCAACCTTTAAGATACTTAAATCTGCTTCTTCGTAAAGAATTTTGTAAGCGATGACATCACTTAAAAAATCATTCAGCAATTCTTTTTCGTCAACTTTGAAAAAATCAGCAACTTGCTTAATAATCTGCCTTGTTGGCTGTCTTTCGTTGCGTTCAATCTTAGCTAGAAGTGACGTGTCCATACTAACTTGCTCTGAAACAAATTTCAAAGTCAAGCCTGCTTCCTCTCTTAGATACCTAAGATGTTCTCCAAATGATTTTGTTTTCTTAATAGCTGCCATATTGGTCAAATAATGTCCAAAAATAACAACAAATAATTAATGGACAAAAAAAGTCCAAAGAAGTTTTCAACAATATTTGGGTATTGGGTGGGCTAGGCAAATCTGGATGTGCGGTTTGGGGTCAAATTTGGGAGTAGGCAACAACGCCTATAATTTTGTAAACCACTGTAATTCTGCAAACTCTCGCATAACCTTCTCAACAATGCCACTTTCGTCTAGCGCAGATACTTTAATATTCCACTCCTTATTTGTGGATAAGGCTTGTGCCGTTAAATTACTACTACCAACAATAAGGTTGTAATATTCTTTGCCTTTAAAGATATATCCTTTTGTGTGTGCGTTTCCTTTTGTCGCAATTCTTAAATCAATATTCTCAAACTGCATGAGCCGCTTTAAAGCTTCGGGCTGCGTGAAATTTAAATACTGGGATACCAATACTTTCCCCTGAATTTTACGATCTTCTAATTCTTTCAGTTTATTGATGATGACGGCCACGCCACTTGTTGTAATAAAAGCTACCGAAATGAAAAATTGACTGCAATTATCGAATTCATGTAGTAGGGTTGAAAGCACCTTTTTGGGTGGCTTCTTTTGATTTACGAGTAACTCTGGCTGATAATCTTGATTCGATAAAACGGATTTATCTATATAACCTGTTTGTAAACTCCTTGTAAAACTACGTAACAGATCAGCCATTGGAAATCAGTTTTTCTACGATAGGTATATCAGCGCCGGCCCAATCTAGCTGATGGAGCTCTTGAACCGTTAACCACTTTTTATCTATGTGCTCATTAAGAGTGAGATCTTTGGATCCAACCTCACATACAAAACTATGCATTGTTAATTCAAAATCTGGATAGACATGCACAACGGTCATAAGGAATGATTTGATTTTTATGGAAAGGTTCAATTCCTCTAACAATTCGCGATGTAATGCTTCTTCCCTAGTTTCACCTTCTTCAATTTTCCCTCCAGGAAACTCAAACTTCTCGGATATATAATGGAGCTTGCTTTTGGGTCTTTGAACACACAGAATTTCATCTTTCCAAAATATTACACCAGCAACAACTTCAATTTTTTTCATTTTCACTTCCTCTATTTTCCTATTTACACTGTTGGCGACGCCCATACCGTCTAAAAGCCCAAAAATAGCACAAAATGACTTTAAAGACACATCACTTAGACCACCTCAAGGCCCCGCTTCCTTTTTTCATACCCTAATGGGTATTTGCAGGGCGCTGCTTGTACTAGTCCTTCTTGTTTCGGTATCATTAGGCACTGCTCTATACGCTGCAAGGAATGAGGCTTCACAAAATTGTTTGACTTACATTCCCTCAATTTTCATCACAGTCTAACCCGTTGCTGTATTTTCGCACGCAGTAAATACTGTATGAAAACGCTACTCTCAAAAATTGTTTCACCCCGTTGGTTTCTTGCACTTGGGATTGCACTGGGTTGTTTGCCTGTTTTGCTTTACCCCTTTTTTGCCACATTAGACGGGCCTGCTCATTTGTACAATGCGAAAATTTTGGCACAGCTCCTTAGCGGAAATGCTTTGGAGTTACTGGAGTTTTATCAATTGAATGCCCTATTTATCCCCAATGTTCTTGGACATTACCTACTTGCTGTGCTACAATGGGTTATACCTATTCAATACGCAGAAAAGCTACTTATTTTGAGCTACAGCATTGGCACACCCTTTTTTCTGTACAAACTACTAGCGCGGCAAACCGTGTTTCGTTGGGGTGCACTGTTTTTCTTGGTTGTAACCACACCATTTTTTCTCACAATGGGTTTTTACAATTTTTTAATGAGCGTCACGCTGCTTCTCGCGACGTTGTATTATTGGGAATTGTGGTCGCAAGAAAACCTCACAAAAAAACGACTGTTTTTACTCATCATCTTGTTGTTGAGTACTTATTTGGCACATATTTTCACTTTTTTTCTTTTGGTTGGAATGTTGGGTTTGCACGTTCTATCGCATGTACTTGTCAACCGAGACTACCCCTGGCAATCTAGAGCATGGGCATTGTTGAAAGTAGCCCTTCTTCCTGTTGCACTGGCCGTTCGCTTTGTAACGCGGCCTGTTGGCCCTGACATTATACAAGAATACCAATGGCTGCCCATGGGCGAATTGTTTCAACAATTGCTACACATGGAAGCTTTTGTTTCATACGATCACTCACAAGAAATCAAACTCTTGCGCTGGTTGCCATTGATTTTGATACTCTTTACTGTCTTCACCAAGTTTCAACTTTTCAAGTCCATAAAAAGAAAAGAACCCTTGCCCCATCACACCATCTTTTGGGGGTTAGCCGTGATTTTTGCCTTTTTAGGATTGTTTATTTTACCTGATTCTGATGGAAGTGCGGGCTACTTTTCCATTCGCATTAGCTTTTTCTTTTTCATATTTTGGATCTTGTGGTTGGCGTTACATATGGCCAAAATTCCGAATGGTTTCCGCATTATTGGACTTGCGGCATGGGCAGGACTTCTATTTCCTTTGTTCTGGTCAAACATCAATAAATCGAAAAGTGTGAGTGTACAGGCTGCTGCAATTCAGCAAATCGGGAAAGACCTTAGCCCCTATCAAACCCTGTTGCCTTTAGGTGCGCCGGACAATTGGCTCACGCATCATTTTGTGAACTATTTGGGCATTCACAATCCAGTGATTATTCTCAACAACTACGAAGCTGCCAACGATTATTTCCCCATCAAATGGAACAACCCGATGTTGCCGCGTCTGTATGTACACCAAACACCCTTGCGGGAATGGAACCATATGCAAGGGTTCATCAATGGATACAGACGACCTTTACCGGTAGACCTCATCCTTGTGTATCGTAACTTTCAGCCAGATGCTACATTGCAAGCCCTGCTCTTAGAACACTTTCTACTGACCCATTCTACCGAAACATTTAGGCTGTATAACTACAAAAACCAACAGCAAAAATCTACTGAATACCAGTAGTTTGTTGGCTCCTCTGTTGAAAACGTCATTTGCACAACTTCGTCGAGGTTGTCAATCCCGTTGCAATGCCTATTTTTACCGTTCAAAATAAAAAACAAAACACATGTCTCCATTTATACAGGCCACGCAACAAGAAGGCACGTTGATTATTCGACTCAACCGTCCAGAAAAGTTCAACAGTTTTGTGCGCGAGATGGCGCTACACCTTCAAGAAGTACTCGACAACGCCGCCACAGACGACACCATTAGAGCAGTTTATCTAACAGGCATAGGTAAAGCTTTTTGTGCTGGGCAAGACTTGGCCGAAGCCACTGACCCCGAAGGACCAGAATTATCCAAAATTGTTTCGGAGCATTATAATCCCATTATTCTAAAAATCAGAGAACTACCCAAACCAGTTGTTTGTGGGGTAAACGGCGTTGCGGCAGGAGCAGGCGCAAATATTGCCTTAGCTTGTGATATCGTAGTAGCAACAAAATCCGCTTCATTCATACAAGCCTTCAGCAAAATTGGTCTTATTCCCGACAGTGGTGGCACCTTTTTCCTGCCCCGACTGATTGGCTTTCAAAAAGCCTCGGCACTGATGTTATTAGGCGATAAAGTCACTGCAGAAGAAGCATTGCACCTAGGCATGATTTACAAAGTACTCGATGACAACGACTTTGATGCCGAGGCGCTAAAAATTGCGCAATACCTGGCTACACAACCCACCCGAGGCTTGGCCTTGACCAAGATGGCGCTCAATAAGAGTTTAACCAACGACTTAAGTGCACAATTGCAACTAGAAGACGAGCTGCAAACCGCAGCAGGCAATACACACGACTACCAAGAAGGGACAGCCGCATTTTTAGAAAAGCGCAAACCCACCTTCAAGGGCCATTAAAACCACAAATAGCAACAACATGATGACCATAGGAATAGTAGGAGCTGGAGCCATGGGCGCCGGAATAGCGCAAGTAGCAGCTACAGCAGGCCACACCGTATTTTTATTTGACACCAACACTGCGGCATTAGAACGCGCCAAAAACAATCTTGCCAATGTACTGCAACGTTTGACCGAAAAAGGCAAATTTACGGCTGACAAAGCCGAAGCGTTGGCCAACCGCATACACTACACTGAGCAGCTAACCGATTTTACTGCCGCAGGTTTGGTAATTGAGGCAATTGTAGAGCGATTAGATATAAAGAAGACCGTATTTCAACAACTCGAAAGCTTGGTGCGCACCGATTGCATCTTAGCTTCCAACACCTCATCGCTTTCCATTGCAGCGCTGGCGAGTGCGCTGCAGCATCCCGAGCGTATGATTGGCATTCACTTCTTCAACCCTGCGCCGCTGATGCCGTTGGTAGAAATCATTCCAGCCATAGTGACCGCAGCACCTGTAGTAACCACTGCACGAGCGCTAGTAGATTCGTGGGGCAAAGTCACCGTTTTGGCGAAAGACACTCCAGGGTTTATCGTCAATCGCGTGGCGCGACCTTTTTATGCCGAGGCATTAAAAATGGTAGAAGAAGGCGTTGCCGATATGGCCAGCGTAGACGAAGCATTGCGCCAGTTAGGATTCCGAATGGGGCCTTTTGAATTGATGGATCTCATTGGTCACGACGTGAATTACGTGGTTACCGAAACCGTATGGACACAATTTTATTACGACCCACGCTTTAAGCCGAGTATTACACAAAAGCGTCTCTTAGAAGCAGGGTTGTTGGGTAGAAAATCAGGGCGTGGTTTTTACGACTATCGCGAGGGCAGCGAAAAACCAACCCCTCAACTCACGCCAGAACTTACCGTTATCATTCAGCAACGCGTTTTAGCCCTATTGATAAACGAGGCTGTAGATGCCGTGTTTTTGCGCATTGGCACACCGAAAGAAATAGATTTGGCCATGACCAAGGGCGTAAACTACCCCAAAGGCTTACTGGCTTGGGGCGATGAATGGGGCGCAACACATGTATTGCAGGAACTCGAGCGATTGCACACCTACTTTGGCGACGACCGGTACCGACCCTGCCCGCTTTTGCGCGACTGTGTGGCCAATGGCAAGACACTGCTCAGCCCATTTTAATGGATAGAAAGCTGGATACATAGCGCACCAAAAACAACAAGATGGCAAACCCTAAGCACTTAAAAACAGAAACCTTATTGATTCACGGAGGGCAAAGCCCCGACCCGAGTACAGGAGCCGTGATGCCGCCGATTTATCAAACCTCGACCTTTGCGCAAGAGGCCCCTGGAGCGCACAAAGGCTATGCCTATGCCCGGGCCAAAAACCCAACGCGAACGGCATTGGAAAACGCATTAGCGAGCATAGAGGGTGGTACGTACGGATTGGCTTTTGGCAGCGGTATGGCAGCGGTCGACGCTGTTTTAAAACTGTTGCATCCCGGCGACGAAGTAATCGCCACAAACGATTTGTATGGCGGTACTTATCGCCTTTTTACAAAGATATTTGCTGACTTTGGGATTGTGTTTCACTTTGTAGACATGCAGGATATGGCAGCCATATCAAGCTGTATAACTCCAAAAACAAAAATGCTTTGGGTAGAAACCCCCACCAATCCCATGCTCAATATCTTTGACATTGCGGCACTTGGAAAATTGGCCAAGGTGCATCAATTGCTTTTGGTTGTGGACAATACCTTTGGTACGCCGTACTTACAAAATCCACTAGCACTAGGGGCGCACATTGTCTTGCATTCCGCTACCAAATATTTGGGCGGTCATTCCGACTTGGTACTGGGGGGCTTGGTTGTCAATGATGCAGCATTAGCCGAAAGGCTGTATTTCATTCAAAATGCTTCAGGTGCGATTAGTGGCCCGATGGATAGTTTTTTGGCCTTGCGCGGCATCAAGACCCTACATGTGCGGATGGACAGGCACGGGGAAAATGCTGAAAAAATAGCGCACTTCTTGGAGAAGCATCCTTCAGTAGACCGTGTGTATTGGCCGGGGTTTTCGCACCATCCGGGCCATGATATCGCGAAAAAGCAGATGCGAAACTTTGGGGGCATGGTATCCTTTTCATTAAAAAACGATACTAAAGCGGCAGCTTTCCGTGTCATTTCCCATCTAAAAGTCATCACCCTTGCCGAAAGTTTGGGCGGTGTAGAATCACTAGCGGGTCATCCCGCCACCATGACACACGGATCGATACCCGAAGCCACGCGCAAAGAGGTAGGCATTGTAGATTCGCTAATCCGCTTGAGCATTGGATTAGAAAATGCAGCAGATTTAATCGACGACTTGGAGCAGGCGTTGGAGAGGTAATGAAGTACTAAAGAGTGAGTTTTGGCTTAAGGTTAAAGGAGATGAGAAATTGTAAATGCCGTATTTTTTTCCGTTGGAATTATTTTTTATTTTAGCATCGCACGCAAAATTGGAATTAGAACAGTACTTTAAATTAAAAAAAATGACAACAGACTTATCAAAACAATGGCGACAAGATTTACTTAGACTTAAGGAGAAAATCAAACAAAAAGCACTAGATAGAAATGAGGCATTAACAATTGCTCATAAATTAAAAAGCGTTTTTGAAAACAAATATACAAAGCCAAATTGTGATATTTTAAATGCACATATTCAACTTTGCGATAACCAAGAACAGACGAAAAGCGTGCTAAAGGAATACCAATCGGATAATATTCGGCTGAATACAACTACATTTAACTTACTAATTTCTTTTTCGGAAGATATGACAACTGCGCAATCTTATTTCAACGAACTGTTTAATTTAAACCTTTATCCAAATTCGTATACTTTTAATGGAATTATTTCAAAATGTGCGACTATACAACAGGGGAAAGATGTATTAAAGTCAATGAATAAATACAATGTAAAACCAAATACTCAAACTTTCAATACACTAATAAGCCTTACTCGGACAGAATCAGAAAGGAGAGATATTTTAATGACAATGGAGAAACATCAGGTACATGAAAATTTGGTTACATACAACACTCTTATTTCATTATCGATAAACTACACAGATGCTTTACGATACTACAATGAATTGAAAACAAGAGAAATACAACCTACAATCAATACTCTTGTGACGTTGTTAAAAAAAACTAGAAAAGCAGAAGAAGTAAACGAGGTAGCAAGGATACTAAAAGATGAAAATATTCATCCTAACAACAGCTGGGATCGGCAACTCAGAGCAAAGAATATTATCCGAAAGTACTGATTTAAACCTAAAAGGAAATAACCAATCAAATACGCCCTGATTTTTTTTAGGCATACAGCAATCATCGGTTGTTTCCGATTCAATAACGAAGCTATATTTAGGTTTAGGGGAAGATGATACGGGATGCTTAAAATCAATTTGAGTTACGTTTTATACAACTCGTATTTTAGTGTAATATCCAACCTAATAGTACATAGCAGTTTGCCTCAAAAAAAACATTCAAACGGTGAAATTTGCCTGACAAGCTCAAAGAGTAGCAGGGCGTTATTACAACTTTAAGCATTGACAAAAAGGCATCAGTAGGGCGTGGATAGCAAGCATAGGAATTAAAAACAACACAAAACAACGGCAATATGAAAACCCATTTTTACATTACTGGCACCACATCAGGATTGGGACGCGCTTTGACAAGCGAACTACTTAAAACCGAAAGCCATTGGGTTTTTGGGATAGCACGGAGCAGCATCACACAAAGCGAGCGCTACCGTCATTTGCAGCTTGATTTAAGTCAGCCAGACTTTCCTTTTTTTGAATTTGACGCCACCGATTGCGACACCATAGTATTGATAAACAATGCCGGTTGGATAGGTCCAGTAACCCCTTTAGGTGAGCAAACCGATAGCGATATCGAATTGGCTTTTGGGGTCAACTTGAGTGCTGCGGTGGTGTTGACCAATCGATTTTTGAAGCAGACCAAGAGCTTTACAGGGAGGCGTGTGATCATCAACATCAGTTCCGGTGCGGCGAACTATCCAGTGGCATCTTGGGCCACCTATTGCGCCAGTAAAGCCGCATTAGACATGATAACCAAAGTATTGCGCGAAGAAAGCCCAGAAGTTGAAAGCCTATCCATAGCCCCTGGAATAGTCGACACAGCCATGCAAAAAGAAATCCGCAGCGCCAACCCCGACCAATTCATGGCACACGCCCGGTTTATGTCGTACTACGAAAACGGAGAATTAACCGCTCCGGAGGTTGTTGCCGCAAAGATTATCGGCTTGCTTGAGCAAAACCTAAACACACTGCCCGCGGTGGTATCCGTGCGGGATTTTTGAAGGGGGGGCGCGTTATTCCCCATTAAAGCTAGTACCTTTCCAGTAACAGAAAGTATTTTCACATCTTACTCTAAACGGAGCCGTTGAAAAACCCAAATTGAAAACATAGCATGGACTGGATTGCTATTTAGCTTTTGAGTAGTTATATTCGTGAAAGATTCCTCAAATTTACAGGTCAATTAAAGACTTCACAC
>JAIULY010000030.1 GCA_022565875.1 Schleiferiaceae bacterium
GCTGGTTGGTTCATCGACGACATTTTGATAGAGAAATCAGATTGCGAATTGGAAGCGCCCTTCGTTAGTTTTGGACACGGAACAGCTGTCCCCTTGCAACCTATTGGTGCGCGGTATCAACCGACAGAGAAAGTACGCTTCGGTGCTTGGGATAATATAGCAATCGCCGTGAATCGCTTGACCTACCGCATCAACAATGGCCCTTGGATTGACACCAGTTTGACAAACTTAGGACCACAACCACCAGATACAACACTCTTCGAATTTGAATGGCAAAACATCTCTTTAGGTGACACTATTGATTGGTATTTAACTGTTGAGGATACCTGTGACAATGTCACTAGAAGACCTCTTGCTATAGCTTCTCCAAACTACTATTCTTTTTGGCGAGCACCAGCGCCACCTGCGCGTTGTGGTTTAACAACTCCAAATTCTTTTCCTTTCATCATTTCTACCCTTCCTTGGTTCGAACCCTTTGAAGATCCCCATTGGGTACCCGGAACAGGTAGTGGTGCAGGTGGAGGAACTACTCATCGTGGTAGCATGCCGCTAGGAAACCCACCACAAGGGCGCAATTGGGTAGCCGCTCCAAACTTGAATCAACCTGGTTTTGGTTGGTCAGTAAGAGGTGGTGCTACAGCAACAGCAAATACAGGTCCCTCTGCAAATCACACCCCATCAGGATCTAAATTTGTATATGCAGACGCTAGTCAATCACAACCTGGCCAAGCGCGTTTGATAACACCGTGTATCGATATTCCTTCAACAGGTTGCTTTGCTTTAGAGTTTTATTTCCATATGTTTGGCGCTGACATCAATCGTTTACGAATCGATATTGATACAGGAGCTGCAAACAACGACAATGAATCATTTGCTATAGGATATAGTGCCATCATTGGACAACAACAAACTGCATCAACGCAACCTTGGCAACGAGCCTTTATTCCTTTGGAGGGGTTAAATGGTAAAACCATAAAAATAAGGTTCTTTGCGGTTAGAACAGCCAACAACGGTCCGCTTGCAGATATTGCCATCGATGATTTGCGTATTTATGAGCCGCCTACAACAGATTTAGCACTCACAAATATCTTTACTCCCGAGGATGGATTCTGTTCTTACAGTGCTCAAACTCCTGTTCAGGTTCGCGTCCAAAATGTTGGCTGTGCCATTCAACCTAACTTCCCCATAGCATTTTCAGTCAATGGGACCATATTTAGAGACACCATCCAAGGCCCCTTTGCCAGTGGCGATGATACCGTATACACCTTCACCCCCACGGCTAATTTAAGTGCTTACAATACATTTAACATCAGTGCTTGGAGTGAAGGGTCCGGAGATACGGAAAACCAAAATGATACCGTTTCAGGGTTGACGATAAATCACCCTTCTCCCTACAATACTTTCCCGTTACTCGAGACATTTGACGGGCCAGGTTGGACGCCAGGCAATACAGGCACACCAATTACCGGGGGTACATTCAACACAACCAACGGCTGGACACCAGTTCCAGCTGCGGGTGCGGTACACCAATTTAGAGTCGGGACTTTCCTTTCGCCTTCAAATGCAACTGGCCCCAGAAACGATTACAGAGGTGGTGGCAATTATATTTACGCAACAGGTGCATTAGGAAATGCCCCAGGAAATGGAACTTATGAATCGCAGTGTTTGGATTTAATAGGTATGGCAAACCCTGTTTTAGAGTTCGCTTACCACATGCACGGTCAAAATGTTGGTCAATTACGAGTGGAAGTAATTCCCCCTGGTTCTAAAGACTGGGTGCAACTGCCAGGTGCCATTTTAAATGGACAACAACAAACCCAAGTGGTTCAACAATGGCGTTTTGCTAGTTATCCGCTAACACAATATGCCAATGAAGTCATTCGACTGCGTATCGTTGCGTCAAAAACAGGTGCGGGGTCTGCTGCAGATATCTCTATTGATGACTTGAGAATTTACAATCGAATCCCTCAAGATGCGGGAATAATTGACGTGCAATTTCCAAGCTATGGTATAGAAACTTTTAGCACTACCCCCATTACAGTGGTTATCCGAAACTTCGGGTCACAGCCCTTGACAAGTGTTCCCGTTACGGTGACTCTAACGCCAGAATGTGGACCCAACGCAAATGTTCCAGTTACTGTAAACGGTACTTGGACCGGTAATTTGGCGCCTACAGCCCAGGCAGCTTTTCAATTAAATGTACCAGCTTCGGGATATCCTTTGGGAACATTTGAAATTTGTGGCACGACCAATGTGACAGGTGATAATTTAGCCTTCAACAATGAATACTGCAAAAAGTCAGCTGGCTTTGATACCATAAATATTACAAACGGCTATTTTGACAACTTTGATCCTTGTGGTGGTGATCGGTTTGGATACTTCCCAGGCGGCAGCCCTACTGGCCCACCCTCATTGCGCTTGTTTGAAATCGGAACGCCTCCGGGAGGTGCAGCCTCTGCACCCAATGCCTGGACGACAGACCAATTTGCAAGATTGCGTCCTAACACACAGGAAATTTTGAGAATTCCTCCTGTTGTAGGTTTTGACACCATCCGTGGTGCGGAATTCCGCTTCCGTCAGAAATTTAACTTTGGAAGCACAGATGGTGCTGTACTCGAGCGTTTGAACCCTGGAGGAAACTGGGCGACATTTGGTGGGCCTGGCTTAGGAAACAATTGGTATGGCGATCCAGATATTGGCTCACCTAATGCACCTCAAGTGAATACTCCAGGCTGGGCAGGAAGCACAGCCAATAACTGGGTGTTGAGTACGTATCCCATGGGAGCCCTAGACTTTAGTCCTGCTACTGTTAATTTCCGTTTCCGTGTGCAAACAGGTGCCACTTCAAATGGATCTTTCTGGAATATCGATGATGTTGAAATATTTATTCCTCCACAAAATAGTGCGGCAGCTATTGATATTGAGCCCTTGGGTTACTTCTGGGTGCCCGATGTTACGAACCAAGTACGTATTCGCATTCAAAATACTGGAGCTAAGCCTTTGGATAGCGTAAATGTTTCTTACAGCACCAATGGGGGCGCAACCTACACCCCAGAGCAATTGCTCGTGTTTAGTCCGCCGTTGCCAAGAAATGCACGCTCACAGTGGATTATCATGGATCAACCTTGGGTAAACCCACCATCGGGCGGTGTCACTTTATGCTTGGCGACAAGTAAGCCTAATGGCAAAAATGACAACTTCACCCCAGATGATACACTTTGCGTTCCTGATGTTGTTTTAGATAAAGTAATTATTGATGAAAACAATGGTTATTGCAACGATTTTGACGACCCTTCCATCAATCCGTGGATTGCTTACAACGCATTTGTAAAGTCAGGAAACTATTCTTGGGAATTTGGAGTGCCTAATCAGGCGCCAATCAATCCAAGACCGGGTAGCCCCAATGCTTGGATGACCGACCTCAACAACGATTACTTGGTTAGAGATAGCTCAGCTTTGTTTACACCAGTTTTCGAAATTCAAGAGAACGTTACCTACAAGATGTCTTTTGAACACAACTTTATAACCGAACTGTATCACGATGGTGGTTGTGTTGACGTTAGCTTCGATGGTGGTAGTAACTGGTTCAAGGTGGGTTGGCCTAATCTACCCAACTGGTACAATACCCCATTCGTAACCGCGCTCGACATTGTTAAATCAGGCTGGTCGGGTAATTCTAACGGTTGGATTCCAGCTGAATTGAATATTGCATTCCCTTTCACAGCGTCTGCTTTGTTTAGATTCCGTTTTGGTGCTGACTTCACACTGGAATATCAAGGCTGGGCAATTGATGACTTCTGCTTTGAGGTAACGAACGAACCTGCTGATGACTTGATTAGCGTAGACGATGTAGATGAGCCGTTCTTCGGTATTGGAAATGTTATGCCAACACCTGCAACAGATTTCGCACAGGTGCCATTCAAATTGAGAGAACGCAGCGACATCCAAGTAACCATCACCAACCTACTCGGACAAGTGGTGTACGAAGGTGCTGAATCATTCTCTGAAGGTATCAATGCCTTCCGTTTTGATGTGAGTGCCTACCAGTCTGGCACGTACTTCATGACATTTACTGTCAACGGACAACAAGAAGTAAGACGCTTGGTTATCTCTAGATAAGCACACGCACAATGATTTACTCAAAGCCACCCCTCTCAGGGTGGCTTTTTTTTGTCATTACGTCAGTTCAATTTCGTTCAAAACTGCAAAAATGACGTGTTTAACTCCTTGGTTCTAAGTTTGATTAACAGATCGAAACGGTTTATGAAATTATAATATCAAACCACATTAAATCCTTTAAAAAAATAGAAACATGAATTTAAATCAATTTACAACCAAAGCACAGGAAGTTATTCAACAAGCCCAAGTTTTAACATCCCAGTTTAATCATGCAGCGATAGAGCCTGCACACCTTTTAAAAGCGCTTCTTCAAAAAGACACCAATGTCACGCCATTGATTTTGAAAAAAAATGAAATCAACCAAGACACCCTTTTGCGAGCTTTAGACAGTTTTCTCGATCGCTTGCCCAAGGTGTCAGGTGGACAACAATATCTTTCTCGATATGGTCAAGACGCGCTCATTAAATCGGAAGCCATTGCCCAAAAAATGGGCGACGAATACGTTTCAGTAGAGCATTTACTTCTCAGTTTATTGGCGGTAGGCGATACCACTTCGGCTTTACTGAAAGACGCTGGTTTATCAACAAAAAATCTAGAGGCCACCATTAAAGATATTCGAAAAGGCGCCAAGGTAACCAGCTCATCAGCTGAGGAGACCTACAATGCGCTTAATAAATACGGTAAAAACCTCAACAAACTGGCCCGTGAGGGAAAACTCGACCCCGTAATCGGACGCGATGAAGAAATTCGACGTGTATTGCAAATCTTGTCGCGCCGTACCAAAAACAACCCCATTTTAATTGGTGACCCCGGAGTGGGAAAGACAGCCATTGCAGAAGGTTTGGCTCATCGAATCGTGAAGGGTGATGTTCCAGAAAACCTAAAAGACAAGACCTTATATGCCTTAGATATGGGGGCACTAGTGGCAGGTGCCAAATATAAAGGGGAATTTGAAGAACGCTTGAAAGCCGTTATCAAAGAAGTAACAGAATCTAGCGGCGAACTCTTGCTATTTATCGATGAAATACACACACTTGTGGGCGCAGGCGGTGGTGAAGGTGCCATGGATGCCGCCAATATTTTAAAGCCCGCACTAGCTCGTGGTGAATTGCGCGCTATAGGTGCTACTACCTTAGATGAATATCAAAAAT
The DNA here is from genome assembly GCA_022565875.1 of Schleiferiaceae bacterium. Taxonomy (GTDB): domain Bacteria; phylum Bacteroidota; class Bacteroidia; order Flavobacteriales; family Schleiferiaceae; genus JAIULY01. The sequence goes on from JAIULY010000030.1 coordinate 5,271, forward strand.
ACTTCGAAAAAGACAAGGCCTTGGAGCGTCGCTTCCAAAAGGTGTATGTGGAAGAGCCCGATACGGAGTCGAGTATCTCCATTCTACGAGGGATAAAAGACAAGTACGAAACTCATCATAAAGTAAGGATTAAAGACGAAGCCATTATTGCTGCGGTGGAACTTTCGACACGCTATATTTCAGATCGCCATTTGCCAGATAAAGCCATTGATTTAGTAGACGAGGCTGCTGCTAAAATTCGCATGGAAATCAATTCTAAACCAGAGGAAATTGATATCCTAGATCGCAAAATCATGCAATTGGAAATTGAGCAAGCAGCGATAAAACGCGAAAACGACACCAAAAAACTGGCTGTTATCAAGGAAGAACTGGGAACGCTTCACGCTGAACGCAATGAACTCATGGCCAAATGGGAAACGGAGCGCAGTGTCGTTGAAAAAATACAGCAAGCAAAAGAACGCATCGAGCAACTCAAGCTTGAGGCTGAGCAAGCTGAACGCGCCGGTGATTATGGAAAAGTGGCCGAGATTCGATATGGAAAAATTAAAGATGTAGAGAGAGAACTGGCCGAGGCTGAGGCCACCATGAACTCCATGCAAGAAGGCAAAGCCTTGATTAAAGAAGAAGTAACCAGTGAAGACATTGCAGAAGTAGTGGCGAGATGGACAGGCATCCCCGTTTCTAAAATGCTGGAAAGTGAGCGCGTGAAACTACTCAAATTGGAGGAGGAACTGCACAAACGTGTGGTGGGACAGCAAGAAGCCATCGAGGCAGTTTCGGATGCCATTCGGAGGTCAAGAGCCGGCTTACAGGATGAAAAACGGCCGATTGGTTCGTTTATCTTTTTAGGTAGCACGGGGGTAGGTAAAACAGAATTGGCAAAAGCGTTAGCGGAGTATCTTTTTGACGATGAAAATGCCATAAAACGCATTGACATGAGTGAGTACCAAGAGCGGCATGCCGTTTCGCGATTGATTGGTGCACCTCCCGGTTATGTCGGTTACGATGAAGGGGGGCAACTCACCGAAGCTGTTCGCCGCAGACCTTATAGCGTGATTTTGCTGGATGAAATCGAAAAGGCACACCCAGATGTTTTCAATATTTTGCTCCAAGTGCTTGACGATGGTCGATTAACTGATAATAAAGGACGCACAGCGAACTTTAAAAACACCATCATTATTATGACCTCCAACTTGGGTGCTACGTTGATTCAAGAGCGATTGGGCGAATTAGATAGCTACAACCGGGAGAAAAAAATTGAGCAGACCAAAGGGGAACTCATGGAAGTATTGCGCAAAACCCTGCGCCCTGAATTCCTAAACCGCATTGATGAAACCATCATGTTTAGTCCATTGACGGCAGAGGAAATTACAGCTATTGTGAAATTGCAGTTGAAGGGGGTTCAAAAAATGATTAAGTCAAAAGATATCGTTCTCGATGCAACACCTGAGGCCATTGCCTATATCAGTCGCGCTGGCTTTGATCCTCAATTCGGGGCACGCCCGGTAAAACGAGTGATTCAGCGAGAACTCCTCAACAAACTCTCTAAAGCCATCATCGCTGGCGATGTTGTAGCAGACAACGTCATCCTGATTGATCACTTTGAGGGTGAGGGATTGGTGTTCCGAAATATCAACGAAATAGCGGTTGAAGTCTAATCTCATTTTAAAACAGTTTTGTGGCACTAGCTGCAAAACTGTTTTTCTTTTGAGAAAGATTTGGTCTTACCAGATGAAGCAACTTGAGTTGTATAAATAATGGCTATATTTGCACGCAATTTTCAAAGAAATTGCACCATGGCTACTATTCCCAAAATCAGATTCGAAGGTCTTACATACGACGACGTTTTATTACTCCCTGCCTACTCCGAGGTTCTCCCACGTGATGTGAATATCACTACGCGTTTTACCAGGAACATCACCTTAAAAGCACCGATAATTTCCGCAGCGATGGATACAGTTACCGAAAGTAACTTGGCCATTGCAATAGCACAAGACGGCGGCATAGGTGTTTTACACAAAAACATGTCGATAGAACAACAAGCCATGGAAGTGCGCAAAGTAAAGCGCGCTGAGAGTGGTATGATCCTCGACCCTGTTACATTGCAAGAAGATGCCACCGTTCAAGACGCGAAACAAATGATGGCCGAGTTCAAAATTGGAGGCATTCCCATTGTAGACCAGTCCAATAAGTTAGTGGGTATTGTTACCAACCGCGACTTACGGTTTGAGCGCAACAGCGACCGCCCCATTCGCGAAGTCATGACACAGGGACGTCTTGTTACCACCCATGAAAAGACAACGCTCCAAGAAGCAGAAGTAATTTTACAAGATTATAAAATTGAAAAACTCCCTGTTGTAAAAGCAGACGGAACACTAGTAGGTCTTATTACCTACCGCGATATCACCAAACTCCGCATTAAACCCAATGCTTGTAAAGACAATTTTGGACGACTGCGCGTTGCTGCTGCGGTTGGTGTCACACCAGACATCCTCGAGCGTGTGGATGCCCTCGTTGAGAGCTATGTTGATGCCATAGTAATTGATACCGCGCACGGACACAGCAAGGGCGTTGTAGACGCGTTGAAAGCCGTAAAGGCAAAATACCCCAACCTAGATTGTGTGGTCGGCAATGTCGCTACCGCAGAGGCTGCTGCTTATTTAGCTGCCGCTGGCGCTGATGCCGTAAAAGTAGGTATTGGTCCAGGGTCTATTTGTACAACAAGAGTTGTGGCTGGTGTGGGTGTACCTCAACTAACTGCCATCATGGAAGCGGCTAAAGGTCTTGAAGGTACAGGCGTTCCGCTTATCGCTGATGGTGGAGTGAAGTTTACAGGAGATATTGTAAAGGCTTTAGCAGCAGGAGCAGACAGCGTTATGTTGGGTTCGCTATTAGCTGGCACCAAGGAATCTCCCGGTGAAACCATTATATACGAAGGAAGAAAATACAAAACCTACCGCGGAATGGGCTCTATTGAAGCCATGGAGTCTGGCTCAAAGGATCGCTATTTCCAAGATGTGGAAGACGATATCAAGAAATTGGTTCCCGAAGGCATCGTTGGCCGCGTGCCCTACAAAGGGGAGTTGTCCGAAATCATGTACCAATTCATCGGTGGCTTGCGCGCTGGCATGGGCTATTGCGGTGCTAAAACTATCGAAGACTTAAAACATCATGCACAATTCACCCGAATGACCTCAGCAGGATTTGTTGAAAGTCATCCACATGGGGTGACGATTACCAAAGAAGCACCTAATTACTCGCGGTAGTCTGATTAATGGGCGCTTAGCAATTTTCATACAATCGAGTTGACAGATAGAGGTAACATTCTCTATCTGTCTCTATTCTTTTTCCTTTGTCACTGCTATTCGGTTTGCAACAAAGACTATCCTACTTTATTCTTTTGACTAACTGAACGAAATGTTTATACATTTCGATGAACGTTCGGTTAAATGGCGAGGTTTACTTTCAAAGATTCCAAGACTTAAATAATGAGTCTGTTCCGTAAAGTCCCTTTCTGCCCAATGTTGACTTTTCGAATAATTTTGAATCTACACCAACAATTAGTTAGCTCCACTCCTAAAATTGCCTCCGCGTCAACTTTGATTGAAGTCCATTCTTTTCAAAGGGGATTCAATAACACACTATTCTTACTAGAATGGATAAGCTTACTAAGTGTAAGTTTCCTTTTTCTATCTTTAAAAAATTGTTTTGGTATTGTTTTGTAGACGATTTTATTGCTTACTAATTCACCCATTGTCTCCAAGAACGCATCTGTGCACCATCGTAAAGCGTTATCGTTATGCATTCTACACTTTAAAGCCTTTGAACAACAATTCTTTTTTCATGTATTAAAAAAACATATCTTTGAATTTTACCAGAGTAATAATTTTAGTCAAAATGATTCAACTGATTGGCATCAATCCCAATAAACCAAAAGGATTTAAATCGAAAGATATTCTCAGTGATTCAGACTTTGTGAAAAAGAGTAGTATTTAGAGTGGATATATCTTGATTAGCTTCTATTTAAATTATCGCGTGTTCAAAATTTTGCAAAAAAGCTTAGCCCAAAGCATAGCACCGATTCATTTTATAGGCTTTATGGGTATTTAAAAATGATTGATTATGACAAAACCAATTCAGATTATTTTCATACTATTTTTTGCTGTCATAACATCTTTCTCTTTAAACGCACAAAATCATCTGGACACTCTTAAAAACAATTCATTTATTCAAATTGATTTTAATAAACTAAGCATTATAAGAGAATTATATCCAAGAGTCGTCATCGAAATCATTACTGTGGATGGGGGTATTTTGAGGGGATTCTTGGAAGACATAAGGTTTGTCAATGACAAAAAAGAATATGTTTTGAGCGACCGATTTGGGATAAAAAGTTTCATACCTGTAGACTCAATTCAGGAATTGCATTGGACACTTTCTGATAGACGAGAATCGAATTTGTTTTTTGACATAAGCGCAATGAATGCTTACAACTTAGGCGGGGTCCAAAATTTTACTTTTGGGCTATCATTAGCCTCTGGATTCGAATGGGGAAAAGGGGCCGTATTCAAAAACAATATATATCGTCAAAACGAGTGGGATTTTAAAGATAGTATTCGATATCTAAGATTTGGAGCTGAATTTATGGCGGGCTATCGCCTCAATCGTAAGCAAAAAAATATTCACACATTAAACGGTGGTTTGGGTTTTTTCTCAAGGATAGCCTATGAAGGAGAACGCACTAACTCACTCTCTCTTCTAGCAGAATATGAATTTGATATTCAAGTAACTGAAAACTCTGGATTAATCCTGTCATCTAAAATTGTCTATCTTCCCTACCGAAACAATGCAATGCTTTTTTTAGGGATAGGCTATCGTTTTAATTTTTCTTCTACCTACGCTGAACAATCAAGATTTCAAAACCTTTTGGAACAACTATGAAAAATATTTATTCGAACTTTTGTGAAATCACAAAAATGACCTACTTAATTTTGGCTTTTGGTTTGAGCCTAGCTACAGTTGTTTTTGGCCAAAATAGACACCGCATTCACGAAAATTTGGCCAACGACGCTAGTTTACAATTACCTGATTTCTATTTTTCTAACATTATATCAGAGTTTGAGCTCCATAATGGTGAGGTCATTCGTGGTACAGTTATTCGAAGTGTACCCGAAAGCTATTACCAAGTTAAACTCTACAATAATCGTGTTATTATTATTTTGGTAAGTGATGTGAAATCCATGATCAAGGTACCTAGCGATATTAGGGAAAGGAAATTCAGCATAGATTATGAATTTATCTTAAGCAGAAATTTCCAAAAACGTTTCTTAGAATTAGGCACTGGCCTTTCCTTAGGACTGGGGTACGATTTTGGTAAGGATTTGAAATATAGTTTTCGAATTGATTACAATTTAGGAGAGCACTCTACCGCAGGGGTTGAAGAAATTGAAAGGGAAGTAATCATTAGCTACTTATTTGGTTACAAAATGAATAGGCTATCACGAATTAGCCAAGTCTTCTATTTTGGTTTTTCTCATTCTCTTATCAACAAAGAACTACACCCTACTTTTATGGCTACAGGTAGGGTTGAATTACCAATTCGTTTGTTTAAAACAGGCCAATTAGTCCCTTCGTTTTCAGCATATCAAGCTTTAAATAAAAGCGATAGAATTCGAAATGGATTTTTCATTTATGGTTTAGCTTATCGTTTCTTTTGAATTTTATTTCGGTTGTAAACAAAGTTTCACCTCCTGATGAATTCCTCGCATACCAATAAAGTCCGAAAATTAATTTCGGACTTTTTTTTATTGCAGTGATTCTTAATCTCTAATACATCTCACAGGATACGCAAAATTCTTTGTTGCATTTACTGGAAAACTTCCAATTGTTGAAAAGCGAAAAGAGCCCGCTGTATTGTTACTGTTTTGTCCACTAGACCAAAACGTAGCCTGACTGCCACGGTTCTGTGAACTGCCATCGCCACCTGAAAGATTCCCGCCGGCATGCAATTCTAGAGTCGACGAGAAAGCATCGGTAAGGTCACCCGCCCCTACTCCTCCTGTTGCTGTGCTTGCATTGAGAAAGGCATTCCATTCGGCTTGCGTGGGAATGCGCCAATAAGCCCCTAGAAGTTGGGTACATGGGTCTGCCGCTGGTGTCCAATCCGTGTTTTCATTGATTGGGTTTATCCAAGCTGTATTGGGGGTTCGGTTCGTGCCATCGTGATCGTATCCCTGAGCGCGATTGAACTGAAAATACCAACCTGCAGTGGCGGCTGTGGTAGCTGTAGCTGTGGTAGCTGCATTTGTTGCGCCTAAATTCATCTTCGTCCAACACTTTCCGCCACCCGCTCCTGTCCAACCGGCTTGAACAGTAGCGTAAGAGCGCGTTTGAAACGCAGTGGTATTGTCTGGAGTCACCCCCAAAACAAACCCATGTGAAATAGAATCCCCACACGTGAAGGGCGTAAAGGGTTGCGTTTCTACAACATCAGAATAAACCGTTGCGCAACTGTTCTCCACCATTTCTAATCGATAATAAGCGGGTATCGTTGTAATTTCAATGGCTAATGTTGCCGTATTTTGTCCTACCACGGGGGTCCATGTAACGCTGTCTATACTAAACTCCCATTGCAATACGCCTCTGGGATTGGGCACATCCGCAACCAAACTATCCCCAATAGAAACCAGAAGGGGTTGTGCAAAAGTTGCTGCACTTAAAAGTAGTGCAAATAAAGTAAATGCTTTTTTCATGGTCATGTTATTGAAGGATGATTTTCGCGTTTTGTGTAGCCTCTGGGGTTTCATAAGTGATGAAGTAGGTCCCTTTTGGTAAGGTAGAAACCTCAAGCGTGGTAACTAAGGTTGTAATATCTACTTTCCGAACCAAAGCTCCCATCATATCCGTGATGAATAGTGTGCCTTTAGGGTACATTACCGTTATAGAAACTTCCTGTGAAGCTGGATTTGGCGCAATACCCAATGGGCGTATCAAAAGATGCTCTACTGAACCTATAAACAACACCGCCAGTGTATCGGACTGGGAACAGCCGTTGCTATCCGTTACCGTTACCATGACACTATCGCGCCAAGATTCGGTTACAAAAGATTGATAATCCAATACAGGGTTGGCAACAGAGTCTGGCGTGAGGTGCTGACCTATAGGCAACCCTGTTAAATCTGTCCAATAATACGTGTAAGGTGGCGTTCCCCCCTGAGCGGTAGGCGTTCCTCCTAAGACGGGAAACAACCAAGCAGACGGATCATTGGCGACGACAAAGTCTCCTGCATCCACCTCAAGTACTGGAGGTTGATTGGAGTTGAGCGTTACCGTGTGCGTGGTTTGCGCCATGCCTTCTCCTACCCATAGTGCCGCCACCGCTAGCATAGTAGTTGTAAAAATGTTTTTCATGTGTTTTGTGTTTACAGTTTTGCGTTTGCAATGTAATGCATATCTTGAACATAAAAAAACAAAAATTTCTAACAATCACATGCGATCTTGAAGGCGCTTGGTCAAGGTCTTAATGCGCTTAGATTGAATTTCTTTTGCAATGGTTTCGCGTTCGTTTTGTGTGAGATGCCAACTCAACGAAACTTGGTCTTCTAGTGTTAATAAGCTGAAGGTAGCAAAATCTAGCGGAAAACTTAACCACTCTTGTGAAAGCTCTAGATATTGTGCTTTTGCGAAGTATTGAAAATTGCCGTAGCTGTTCACTACACCTCCAACGGGCCGAATCCAGTTTTCAATTAACGATTTATTGCTGAGGGTATCAATGCTTATTTCATCGATAGCATTTGCTTTTAAGCGGACAACGGTCACTCCAGAAGTATGGGTTTGTATCCAATCTTTGAACGTGTGCAAAAATCGGATAGTCAAACCAAACCCCTCATTGTCCCGAGCGCCAGCATCAATAATATCTATTGCAGGTCGGGTAGGCAAACTCACCAAGGGTGTGATATAGGGAAAGCTAGCGGACATGCGGAGCGCCGTACTAAAACGCAAATTGGGCGCATCGTGCTTCTCGAAAAAGCGCATAAAATCAAGTCCATCTATTTGATAAGAACTTGGGACAGAACCTGTAGTGCCTGAACGCATAAGAAAGGATACAGGCTTTGAGGCTATCAATAGTCTTCTTCCATCCTGAACGATTGTAGGCGTGAGAAAAAGATGTGGCACCATTGCACTGTGCTCATAATCCTTGTAGTCGCCTATTCGCCTATGAAAAGCGCCATTGAGATTTTTGTTCAGCTGCCGCTCAAAGGCAAAGCCGCGATCTTGATAATATTTGTAAGCGCCGTCAGAAAAGGTTTTCAACCGAATGGCAACGTCATTCGTAGCCAAATAAAAAGCCACGGGATTGAGAACGTCTTTTCCAATATATGCTAAATGCTGCGGGTCGTAAATGTCCACTGTTGCCCCAAGCGCTTTCTCCAAATGCAACTCGCGCATGTAAGCTGCTCCAATCATCCCTCCCGAAGATCCAAAAACTCCAAACAGCTGATTCATAAAAGCTCCCGATGTTGCTTCATCTAGCTGTTGCATGATGCCAAATGACCATACGGTAGATCGCAAACCGCCTCCACTACTGTTGACCAATATCAGTTGTGGATTTTTATTTTTGGGAAATTTAGCGCGCCAGTTGTCCAAAGCTTCCAACATAACGGCTTCGTCATAACTCGCAATGCTATCCGTAAGCAACGCCTCAAATTGCGATGTTGTGTAGGATTTTGGTGGTTCTTGGTAATTCAACCCAAAAGCCGCGTAGGTCTTTACAAATCGGGGTAGGCCACTAAAATAGTTTAATCCCAAAACCAACACCAGACCAATGGAAAAGGCCCAAGTTTTTAGCCAACTGTAAAAGGCTCCCGCAATCATTATGGCGAAAGTGAGTAGCAATACCAAAGAACTCCCCGCAGGAAGCATCAACAATTCTTTGTCGCCAAGGAACCCCAGAGAAAGCAATAACAACCCAATCGTCACAAAAAACAACGCCGCACTGAGATGATGTTTTTGCAAGGTTTGTAATAAAACCGCTTCTGAATAATGGCGAACAGACCGAGTGGGCCTGATACTATAAAAGTTTTTCAAATAAGAATGCACGCGGTTCACTTCTACCAAACGTTCGTCAGCATCGAGCTTTTTATCCTTCTTAATCAATGCTTTAAGAGGGGTCTCTATTTTTTTAGCCACTTCGGTAGCACTGGGGATGGCGGTTTTAATGGTGGAGAAAAAATAGAAAAACACAAAAGCAATCATTATAATACTACCCAATAATACTGCTGCTATACTCAGAAAAACTTCTAAAAATGAGGCGCCATTCCATTGCAACTGCTGATAAATCTGTATGCTGTAAAAAATATAGAATGCAATGGGTATCACACTGTTGTTGATGCTAAACCGAAACAAAGGCCGATCTAAGGCGGCCAGAAAAGAAAATCGGTACGAATAAAAAATGTAACTAGCTATGTGAAAAGCCATGACAAACAAACCCACCGCCAAGCCCATAAAAAAGTAGGCTAAGGGTTGGACACGCTCAAGGTACTCGGGGGTGCAAAAGAGATATTGAAAACCAAATTGAGACAACCACCACCCCCCAACTAATCCAAAAAGCAACACCCAAAACAGCATCAAAAGCAAACTACGCCTCAGGTGCAGCAATAAAAGTCTAATGGGAAAAAACCCACCCAAAAAAGAAACAGCTTGGCGCAGTCTTTCCATAAAATCTCTGCTGTTTTACAGTAGGTTGAACTGCTTGAAATGATGAGTAATGTGTTTAATGTGTAATTGTCGCGTTTCGGCCCCATTCAGAAATCCAAACTGAGGGTGTTTGCTCTGAAAGTTTGTATCATACGTCGCAGAAATAACGGCATCTAGCGTAATTAAAAACTGTTCCTTTGCCGTTTCAAAAGAAAGCGTATCGTCTGATGCTACCGAAAAAACTTCAGGTTGCGGAAAATTCTTTGGCATCGGATGGTCACTCATTAGAAAGGCTTTCCCTTTGGCCACTTTATCTTCAGGTAGCACTATTTCTATTTCCTCGGGTTTTAATGAAAATGACAAAGCAGTATGCAAGTGGATCAATAGGGCTGTGGCGGTCATCGTCCCCCACTGTGGCTGTGTTGCCTCTGAAAGATGTTCAAGAGCGGTAGGCACCTCTTTTGTGAAAAAGTTCATTTTCTAGCGTTTTTGTTGCTGCTAATGTACTGAACTTTTGAAGACCTAGCAGCAGCAGAGACGCACCTAAAGTGACTTGCCCTGCAAAAGCAACAACCTCATTAAAAACAACTAGTTAACGCTTGTAATCTGCAATATCAATACATTCATTTGCAAAGAAATACTCCCCTTCTTGATGATTACTGCCCACCAAAACGATGCGATTTTGCAAATGATTCCCCAACAAATCCTGATACCACTGCATGCCTTTTTGGTCTAGGTTAGAATGCGGTTCGTCGAGCAACAGCATGGCGGTATCGCTCAAGATTGCTATGGTTAGCTTCAAGCGCTGCTTCATACCGCTTGAAAAGTACTTTACTGGTTTGTCTAAAAAACGCATCAACCCGCTGTATGCGGCAACCTCATCTGTAGAAATACCTCTTTTAAACGGTTTAAACTTTTGAGAAAAGTGCAATAGCTCGCGCATGGTAAGGTCCTCGATTAAATCGATGTAGGGCGCAGCAAAAGAGAGGTGCCTGACCATTTCAAATCCCGTGAGATTTTTGCTCGGCAACGCAAAAGAAACTTTCCCAGTTGTAGGCATTAATCCTCCCGAAACTATTTTCAAGAGGGTTGATTTACCTGAACCATTACCACCCAAAACAACACCGTAAAAGCCCGATTCAAGGGTGAGATTTACACCATGAAAAATGCGACTGTTTTGGTAGACTTTAGAAACGTCTTCGAGCTTACAAACCATTTTTTGAAAGTGAGTATCCCTTCATGATACCGCGTTGGGAATTGCGAATAAACAAGATGATTTCATCGCGCTCTGGAGTTGCATCGTACTCAGCCTCAATAATCTCCAAAGCCTGAGACGTGTTAAAATTCTTTTGATAGAGAATGCGATAAATATCTTGAATGAGATTGATTTGGGCCGTCTCAAAACCTCTTCTGCGCAGACCAATGGAATTGATACCGACAAAAGACAGGGGTTCTTTTGCAGCTTTGGTAAAGGGTGGGACATCCTTGCGCACCAATGAACCGCCACCGATCATGGCGTGTGCCCCTATTTGGATAAATTGATGTACCGCGGTAAGACCGCCAAGAATGGCAAAATCTCCCATTACCACATGGCCGGCTAATGCACAGCCGTTGACGATAATACAGTGATTGCCAATCACACAATCGTGGGCAATATGGGCATAAGCCATGATTAGGCAATTGGAGCCCACTTGAGTTTTCCCGAGCGCCTTGGTGCCTCTATTAATGGTCACACACTCTCGAATAATGGTATTGTCGCCAATGACTACCAAGCTATCTTCTCCCTCAAACTTCAAATCTTGTGGGATGGCTGAAATCACAGCACCCGGGAAAATTTTGCAATTTTTTCCAATTCTAGCCCCTTCCATGATAGTGACGTTTGAACCAATCCAAGTTCCTTCACCAATTTCGACATTTTTAGAGATGGTAGCGAAAGGTTCTACCACAACGGTATCTGCAATCTTTGCAGAGGGGTGCACGTAGGCAAGGGGTTGATTCATAATCTATTTATCTTTGGTAATTTGGGCCATCAATTCTGCTTCAACAACGAGTTTGTTGCCGACGTAGGCTTTGCCTTCCATCAGAACGATACCGCGGCGAATGGGCTGCAACAATTCTAACTTGAATACTAAGGTGTCTCCTGGAATTACCTTTTGTTTAAAGCGAACTTTATCTATTTTCAAAAAGAAGGTGAGGTAATTTTCAGGGTCTGGAACTGTGCTCAACGCCAAAATACCGCCCACTTGGGCCATGGCTTCTATTTGCAAAACGCCTGGCATTACAGGTGCGCCTGGAAAGTGTCCGATAAAGAACGTTTCGTTCATCGTGACATTTTTAACACCTACCACGGCTTGCTCACTAAGTTCTATGATTTTATCTACCAACAAAAATGGATATCGATGCGGCAACATACCCATGATTTGGTTGACATCCATTACAGGTGGCACCGTTGGGTCGTATGTTGGTATTTTTGAAGCGGCATCAGCCTGTTTCGCATAGTTGAGCAACACTTTTGCAAAACTGGTATTTGCCTTATGTCCTGGACGTGTAGCGATAATGCGCCCTTTGATGGGTCGCCCAACCAAAGCTAAATCACCCACTACGTCCAATAATTTGTGGCGCGCGGCTTCATTGGGGAAATGCAAGTCTAGGTTATCTAATATACCGTTTGGCTTCACCGAAACATTCTCCTTTTTGAATGCGTGTCGCAATTTCCCCATTGTTTCCTCTGAGGGCTCTTTGTCCACATAAACTATAGCGTTGTTTAAATCGCCTCCTTTGATAAGTCCGTAATCTAGCAGCTGCTCCAACTCATGCAAAAAGCTAAACGTGCGGGCCTTCGCGAACTCATTCTTAAAGTCACTTATTGTAGACAACTTGGCGTGTTGACTTCCCAACACTTTGGTTTCGTAGTCTACTAGTGTAATGACCTCATACGTATCGGCAGGCAATGCCAAAATTTCAACGCCACCCTCCTCTTGAGTGAAGGTAATGGGCTCTTTTATTTCGAGATAATTTTTTGGAGCGTCTTGTTCTTGAATTTGACAAGCCTCTAACACCTCCACAAAACGAATGGAGCTACCGTCCATGATGGGATTTTCGGGGGCATCAAGCTCTATGATGAGATTGTCTATTTCTAATCCCCAAACGGCTGCTAATACATGCTCTGTTGTAAATATCTGTATGCCGTCTTTTTCAAGCATGGTACCCCTATCAGTTCCCTTAACATAGGTTGCTAATGCAGGAATTTCAGGCTGTCCCTCCAAGTCGATTCGTTTGTAAATGACACCGGAGTTCGGAGCTGCAGGCTTAAAGGTCAATGTGACTTTGTGCCCAGTATGCAGGCCTACTCCACTAATTGATTGTGATTGCGTAATGGTCTTTTGATTACTCATAGGAGGATAAAATTTCCAAGTAGTTATTTCTTTGATTGCAAGTCGCGAATGACTTGTGGTAATTTTCTAAAAAACACATAAGATTTCTTGAATGCGCCCGCATCGAGTGCTGGGGAACCTTGTAAAATAGCACCATCGGGTACATCTGAGCCTATACCACTTTGTGCTGCAATTTTTACGTTGTCACCTATTTTCAAATGTCCAATAATACCAACCTGACCACCTATCATACAATTCTTGCCAATTTTAGTACTGCCTGCCACACCCGTTTGGGCGGCAATTACTGTGTTTTGACCAATTTCTACGTTGTGCGCTATTTGTATCAGGTTGTCTAGCTTCACTCCTTTTCTAATAATAGTGCTGCCTAAAGTAGCGCGATCTATGGTTGTGTTAGCTCCTACCTCAACATGATCTTCTAGGATAACGTTACCAATTTGAGCTACTTTGTTAAAGGTTTCGCCACCATTTGGCGCAAACCCAAAACCATCGCCACCAATAACAACCCCAGAATGCAAGGTCACGTGATTGCCTAACGTGCAGTTGGCATATATTTTCACGCCTGGAAACAACAGGCAGTTATCGCCTATCACCACATTATCACCTATATAAACCTGAGGGTAAATTTTTACGCCCTTACCTATTTTTACATGATTCCCAATGTATGTAAAAGCGCCAATAAAATGATCTTCTCCAATATTGGCCGATTCAGCAATGTGAACGGGGGATTCTATCCCATTCTTACTGTGTTGAATTTCATTGTATACCTCTAATAATTGCGCAAATGCTTTGTAGGCGTCAGGCACTCGAATCAATGTGGTACCAATTCCTTTTTCGGGAATAAAGTCGTTGTTAACAATCACAATAGAGGATTGCGTACCATAAATATAGTGCGTGTATTGCGGATTTGCCAGAAACGAAAGTGTCCCAGGAAGTCCTTCCTCTATCTTAGATAAATTATTTACGACAGCCTCGGGGTCACCTTCTACCCTGCCGTTCAATAAGTTGGCTATTTGTTGTGCTGAAAATTCCATTCGGCCAAAAGTAGTAAAATTTAATTCACATTAAAATGAGGTAAAAATCAATCTCCTTACCTGCCATGAGTGAGTTTCTCTTTGTTATTATTACATAACTTTTGTTACGCTTTTTGGATAACAAATAAAGTATTTCGTCACAGGGTGAGCCAGCGCGCTGATGTTTAATTGGTCTGCTGCTTTTGCTACATCTACCACTGTTCCGTCTTTGTATAACAAATTGATGCTGTGCATTTTGGGATTGTATGCGTTGTTTGTTATGTGGTCGGTAATGACCAAGTACTCCAAGTCGTGGTCGTTGACATTGAAAAAAGATTTCACCCTTGCTTTAATATCTTGAACATGTGTCTCTTTTGGGGGTGTTTTGTCGTACAGCTCAATACGCATCAGCTTTCTGTTGTTTAATGATTTTGACAAATACGAAAGCACCACATCCTCGTGCGTTTGCCAAACTTTTATGGCAGACCAAATATCGTAATCGTCAAGTTGGGTAAACGTCTCCAACAACTCCGGTCGGCGGTCAAAGTCTGCTTTGGTAAAATCGTGCTCCAAAAACATCGACAGCGCCGGTGTTGCAAAAAGAGATACGCCTGATTGCTGCAATTCTTTTGCGCGACGCAATACATTTTCCAACATAAATTCAGCCGCCAAAACCGTTTTATGCAAATACACTTGCCAATACATCAAGCGCCTTGCTATAATGAATTTTTCTACCGAGTAAATACCCTTTGCGTCAACTACAAGGTTATCATCGTGTACATTGAGCATGGTAATCAAGCGCTCAGAATTCACGGCCCCTTCGGTTACCCCGGTATAAAAACTATCGCGCCGGAGGTAATCTAATCGATCGACATCGAGCTGACTGGAAATTAATTGATGTAGAAAGCGTTTTTCGTAGGTATTGGTAAAGATTTTGATGGCTAAGTCAAGTTTTCCGTCGAATTGTATGTTGAGTTGCTGCATCAGTTTTAGCGAAAGGTATTCGTGAGAGAGCGATGCGGCGATAGAATGTTCGAGGGCGTGTGAAAAGGGGCCATGGCCAATATCGTGTAATAAAATGGCAATAGCTGCTGCTTCTGCTTCTTCTTCCGTAACTTCGTGGCCTTTGGTGCGCAAAACGGAAATAGCTTGCCCCATAAGGTGCATGGCGCCCAAAGCGTGATGAAATCGCGTATGATACGCTCCGGGGTACACCAAATAAGTCAAGCCCAATTGCGAAATGCGTCGCAACCGCTGATACCAAGGGTGTTCGATGAGATCGAAAATTAACTCGGACGACAGGTAAATAAAACCGTAAACCGGGTCGTTTATAATCTTGTGTTTGTTCGTCAAGGACAAGTAAATGTATTTTAATTTTAACACTTCAAAAATAGAAGAAACAAACGTATGGAGAAAATAAAGATTTTATGGGTAGATGATGAAATTGATTTGCTCAAACCTCACGTGATGTTTTTGGAAAACAAAGGATATCAAGTAGCTACCATCAACAACGGCGACGATGCGCTCGATATGCTTGACGAAAACAATTATGACATTATTTTTTTAGATGAGAATATGCCCGGATTAAGCGGCATTGAAACACTAAAACGCATCAAAGCCAAGAAAAACACTCCTGTGGTCATGATTACCAAAAGCGAGGAAGAGTACATCATGGAAGATGCTATTGGCTCGCAAATCGCCGACTACCTCATCAAGCCAGTCAACCCCAATCAAATCTTGCTTTCGCTCAAGAAAAACCTCGATCACAAACGACTAATAAGCGAAAAAACCACCAGTAATTACCAACAAGCCTTCCGGCAGATAGGCATGGACCTCAGTCAAGTAAATACGCTTGAAGCTTGGGAAGACATGTACAAGCGTTTAATCTATTGGGAATTAGAACTTGAAAAACTGCAAGATGAAGGAATGCACGAAATTCTAGCCATGCAAAAACAAGAGGCCAATAATCTCTTTGCTGATTTTATTGAAGACAATTACCAAGACTGGCTAACGGGAAAAGAGGAGGCCCCCGTGATGTCGCATACTGTTTTTAAAAAGCTACTCTTTCCAAAATTGCAAAAAGACCGCCCTGTATTTCTCATTGTAATAGACAACCTCCGATACGATCAATGGAAAGTTATTCAACCTTCCGTTGAAGAGTATTTTAAACCAACTGAGGAGGCGCTGTTTTACAGTATTTTACCAACCGCCACGCAATTTGCTCGCAATGCCATGTTTGCTGGTTTGATGCCCTCAGAAATTAAGCGGCGCTTCCCCAATAAATGGGTGGAAGACACCGACGAGGAGGGGAAAAATCTGTATGAGGAAGATTTCTTTGCCGACCAACTCAAGCGCCTAGGCATGGGGGACATGAAAATGAGTTACACCAAAGTAACCAATTTCACCAACGCCAAGAAGATGTTGGAAAACTTCAATAACATGATGCAAAACGACATCAATGCGATTGTATACAACTTTGTAGATGCGTTGTCGCATGCCAAAACGGAGGTTGAAATGATTCGCGAATTGGCCAATAACGACAAGGCGTATCGCAGCCTGACGCTTTCTTGGTTCAAAAATTCACCTTTGTTTGAGTTGATTCGCATGCTGGCCTCGAAAAAGGTACAGCTCATCATCACCACCGACCACGGGACAATACACGTGAAAGAACCTTCGAAATTAGTTGGTGAGCGCAACATCAGCACCAATTTGCGTTATAAAGCGGGCAAAAATATGAGCTATAGCAAAAAAGAGGTTTTCGAAATCGCAGATCCGGAAGATGTGTTTTTGCCTAAAGGGCACATCAGCGCTGCTTATGTGTTTGCGCGAAGCAACTACTTCTTCGCGTATCCCAACAATTATAATTACTATGTGAAATATTACCGCGACACCTATCAACACGGTGGCGTATCACTAGAAGAGGTAA
>JAIULY010000031.1 GCA_022565875.1 Schleiferiaceae bacterium
TAAACATTTCGGGCGTTGTTCATTACGACAAGGACAAACTAAAACACATTCCATATTTTGTTGAAGAGAAATAATAAATGCCAACCCTTCACAGTCATACACATTGGCAAGCCCCGCAAGCCAACACGCAAACCAAAGCTTGCCAAAGAGTATGCCTGTCCGACCCTGAAAAGAAAAAATTAAAAATCTCCTTCCCTTCTAAAAATTTTAAAAACGCCAACCCACAAACCGACACAAAAACATTCGGACAGTTAGTTGCAAAACTCAATATTAACAAGGGTTGCAAGACACGGAGGGCAAGAACGCCAGGGCATAACATTCATCCGAAATCAGCTCACCTATTTTCGCAGCTAGAATCAGTATCTTTGCCCGCATTATGACACCCAAAAAAACAACAGCACCCAATTATTTTTCTGCCTTTCCCGTTTATCTCATCGGGCTATTGCTGCTGTTGTTTTCTTGTCGCAAGGAGAATACCTTTTCTCGAAATGCAGAAACATTGCGCTTTTCTGCTGACACCGTTTATTTGGATACTGTTTTTACTGGAGTTGGCAGCAGCACTCGGGAATTGCGAGTTTTTAATCCCACCAACGAAAACCTTATTGTCAATAGCATCGGTCTCGGCAAGGGTGCACAATCCCCCTTTCGATTGAATGTCAACGGCGCATCAACCGTATTAGCACGCGATGTCGAAATTTTAGCTGGCGATAGCATCTATCTCTTTGTTGAAGTAACCGCCAATACAGGCGGTGCTTTTGAGTTGTTGTTTACCGATTCCATTGTATTCAATACCGGAGGCAATGTTCAAGATGTAAAACTAGTGACTCTTGCACGCGATGCGTATTTCCATTATCCAGATTCCATTTTAGAGATTGCCCAAGATCCATTTCCTCCTTTGCGAATTCCTTATTCTTTTGTGAATTGCAACGCCGTATGGCAAGCTGACAAGCCGCATGTAGTTTACGGTTATGCGGTGATACCGAACGGGTGTCAATTACAAATTGAGGCAGGTGCACAGGTGCATTTTCACAACAATTCTGGGCTATGGGTGGCCAATGGCGGATCTTTAAAAGTAGACCCCAACAACATGGGGGATTATGAAAACCCAGTCGTTTTTCAAGGAGACCGATTAGAACCCTTTTACAGAGACATCCCCGGACAGTGGGGAGGTGTTTTAGGAGGACTATTTTTCCAGGGGCAAAGTGTGGATAATGTGATTAACAATGCCATTGTAAAAAATGCCACCACCGGCATCCGATTGGACTCTAATACAGCTGCCCAACCCAATGTATTACTAAATAATGTTCGCGTTTGGAACCACAGTCGCGTGGGTATTTATGGCGGCTACGGCAATTTGCAAGCACAAAATGTGGTTGTTGCCAATTGTGGGTTATATGGGTTTTACGCCTTAGGCGGCAGTTACTCATTTTTACAATCCACCTTTGCCAACTATTGGAGCCAAAGCAACCGCAGCACCCCAGTTATTGGCCTGGTAAACTTCTTTGAGTTTGACAGTGAGGTATTTGTCCGCAACATCGAAAAAGCGTACTTCGGGAATTGCATCGTTTACGGCAGGTTAGAGTCTGAATTTGGTGTGGGCGAGTTTCCAACAGGCTTTGTGAACTACGAGTTTGACCACGGTTTGATGCGATTGAATCCTTTTCCGGAGGACAATAGCTACGATATAAACGATGCCACAAGATTCAAAACCGTTACCTTTAATATGTCTCCGAACTTTATAGACACCGACGTCAATAATTACGAATTAGACACGTTATCACCGGCTATGAACACGGGGAGTACGGGAATTGGGATTCAGGTACCTTTAGACATCAAAGGACAATTGAGAAGTTTTGGAGGCTTGCCCGACCTCGGTGCCTACGAACGAATTGAGTAAAAAATTATTAGACTATTTTATGCCGCTTTACAAAAAACTGTTTTTCTTCGGTATCGGAATCGCTATGGGCGCCGTGATGGTGTACTTCCTGTTTGGCAACAGAGACCTACAGTGCTCTTACTTTCCAAACGACAGAGTACTTTATGACATGCGGAAAAAAGAGCTTTTGTTTAGTGACAAAGCGTTGTGTCAGAATGAGAAGTTAGCGATGGACAGCATTGATTTACAGCTGCTCCTTACGGCATCAAAAATTGACTTTAAGAACAGTGAAACCCGTCAAGAGCCCTGCGGGGTTTATCAC
Source organism: Schleiferiaceae bacterium (assembly GCA_022565875.1). Lineage (GTDB taxonomy): Bacteria > Bacteroidota > Bacteroidia > Flavobacteriales > Schleiferiaceae > JAIULY01. The sequence goes on from JAIULY010000031.1 coordinate 2,199, forward strand.
TTACACCTACAAGATTTTAGAGCAAGGCCACTTATTGCAAAAATCCAGAACTGCGACTCGACAGCCACCATACTTTCATTTGAAGGCGAATTAGTGCCTGCCTGCAACTAACTTTTAGCTAGGCGTCTGTATTGTCTTTCTTTTGCTCTCGCTTGTACAAAAAGTAAAGAATAACAATGACGATGGGGATAACAATGTAGAGGATTATGTTTTTTGGATTCGTGAAATCTACAGGGTCACCCCCGGATTTAGGTTGTAAACTCGGACGTTGCCCGAAGACTTGTAAACTAATTAGGATGCAGGTATAACTCAACAATAATGCGCGCTTCATTCCGTTTTTTTTTACGTATTTGACAAATGTACAAAAACAATGAACAATTTTGGTATTTAGGTTTGTTGTAACGCCTAAAAGATAGATATCGGACTATAAATACCCCAAAGTAAAAAAAATGCACAGGAAATTAGTATGCCTCAACTTTTTTAGTACTTTAGTCATACAATTCCACCACTAGTAAACAGTAAATAACTTTTACAATGAACAAAAAAGATGAAGCAGCAAAGAAGCGTCGAGTTTCTTCTTTTCGACAGCGTCGACGAGAAAAAGGCGTTACCAAAAAGCAGGAAATTATTCAAAACACAGTTGTAGTTGGTTTGATAATTTTAATTGTGGTAATCGCCTATCTCATTACATAACAAACCATTAAGACTCGTTTGTTTTCATTAATCTGAAAGCAAGCGAGTTTTTTTGTTGTTGAAATACTAAAAGCGCGTCTTGCAAATTAAAACTTGAGCCCCCTCCAAAAAATCCCTTTCTGCCAAGCTCTTCCTTGTCGGGAGATTTTTGAATCTTCTCAAACAATTGGTTAGCTCCGGCTCAAAAATTCCTTCCGCGTCGATTTTGATTGCAATCATCCGTTTCGAAACAGACTCAAACTTACTTTCTAAAAAAAGACACGAGGTAGACCCCAACAAAAATCAATACTGCCGCAAAAATTTTGGATACCGTCAAGGTATCGCTACCCACTGCCACAGCAATAGTTGCTGCTAAAACAGGTTGCAAATAGATATAACTACTGACAACAGATGCCGAGACGTACTTCAAGGCAAAGGTGTTGAATAAGTAGGTCAAAAAGGTAACCGCCACCACTACAAACGTTATTTTCCACCACACTGCTATTGGAAAAGCTTGGAAATCGGCTTGGGTTACATCTTTTATTCCAAACGGGATGGCCAATAAGGTTCCAAAAAAGAATACCCAATTAATTACTGTAAGGGGTTTATAACGGGTCATAAGAGGCCGCACAAGTACCAAGTACAACGCAAACGAGGTGGCATTAAAAAACACGAGAAGATCACCCCAAGCACTAGCTTTAGAAAAACTAGCTGCGGGATTATCAGCTAAAACGAGGTAAATAGCTCCCGCGGCCCCAATCAAAACCCCAATAATTTTAGCGCCTGTGAGTTGTTCGTTTTTCATCAACACAGCTATCAGAATCACCAACATAGGTGTAGTTACCATAATAATGGCGGCATTTATAGGAGTAGTGAGGTTTAGTCCTTCAAAGAACAACATTTGATTGAGTGCGACGCCAAACAGCCCACAAAGTGCCAACAAGGGAAAATCTTTTATGGCAATGCGCTCAAATTTGCGAAATGCCGTAACTATCCAAAACAGAAAACTAGCACCCACCACTCTCAAAAAAATAAACGCTTGAGGTTGTAAATAGTCAGGCATAACCTCTTTTGCCACGCTGTAATTAATGCCGTAAATAAGAGCCACAGCAAAAAGTGCGACATGTGCTGCGATAACCGAATTTGCCATTCTATTTTGCTAAAACATGTATTTACAGATTTGACATAGCCCTACAAACCCAAAAGAGTTGGCGCGTTTACTTTTGGGTTTCAAAATAATCATCAGCATCAAGTCCAATTACTTTTTACATTAAATCACTGACCTAAAGAAATTTACTAACGAATGACACAAAAACCATCTCGCAATATCAATAGTTTGGAATATCGTGCAAAACTGCAACTATTTTTTTTTAATTCCTGCTTTCAATTACCCTTAACTAATTAACTTGCACCCTTAATTTTATAAGCAGGTAGCGAACGTTTATCAACACAATACAATTTTTTATTTCACCCTATTTTTTGCGTTTTATGCGTATATTTTAATTTGGGGATAAAGATAGTTTGTGAACAACCGGATACATCAAGGCTAGACCGAGACCAGAGCATCTAAACCAAAAAGAATGAAGAAAATAGCATTTTTACTCGTTTTATCTAGTGTGATATTTAGTTCGTGCGATCATTTTGAGGACTTAGGTCGCGCCATAGGCTGGATTGATTCGGTTGGCTATCGATACGAGTACTTGACCAAAGAAATGGGCAAGTGCGAAGGTGGAACGGGTAGCTCTTGCGCCAAAATCGACTACAAAGGTTTGCTCCTGACCAAAGGGATTGAAAACGAAGCCAGTCAACTAATAATGAATGACTTAGAAAGGTCCGTCCTCACCATTAACAATTCAAAATCAGGCAGTTTAAAAGATTTTTTTTACGACAACCTAAAAGGGTATGACGAGTTCATCACAGAGTTTCCCAAATACAGCGGCGCTTGGGAGTGGCGAATTTCACAAGAAGTAAATTACAACAAGAAAAGACTACTGGGGGTTACTTTGCTCAATTACACCTTTACTGGTGGGGAAAGAGGCAACACCAAAATTCATTTTAGAAACTACAGCGCAGACTCAGGCAATCCGATCACTTTAGACAGTCTCTTTTCAGGGTCTGAATTTAAAAAGCTTTTGCGTCCTATGCTTAAAGAAGGGTTGAACAAAGCCGTAAACATAGGTGAAGGAAAGACGCTTAAAGATCTTGGGTTTTTAAACGTTGAAGACAATCTATTGAGCAACAACTTCCGCATTGGTGTTGAAGGTTTAGTATTCTTCTACAATGCCTATGACTTTGGAACAGCCGACGGCCCTTACGAAGTGGTACTGTCATGGGAGAGAATTCTACCCGATTTATCAGATTTTGGACGTCGATTTTCGAACTAATGCAATAATGTTCTCGCATGGATTACCGGTCAAGTTTAGAAGCGGCAGCTTTTGTTGATGTACTTGCGGTTAACCCCATTGAATTTTTTCAATACAATGGGTTGATGTTTCTCTCGTCCGTTTCTTGGAGTTGGGTGTTTGGCATTTCCCTTTTAATTGTTTCCGCTGCATCGACATATATCTATTTCAACAACCGCATCATTCATCAAAAGCGATTAGACGAGCGCAAAAAAGAAGTGCTTCAAGCTGAACTGATGATTCGCGGTCAAGATGCTGAACGCTATCGAATTGCAGCCGAATTACACGACAGTTTTGGGAATCACCTGGCGGTATTAAACAACTACGCGTATAGGAAATATCCAGAAGACAAGGACCTTATTCAACACATCCAACGGTTGACATTTGAACTACGACAAATCAATGAGGATTTGTCTGGCAAATCTGTACATGCCATGGGATTTGAAGCCGCGTTTAATGCCTTGGTAAAGCAATGGCACGAAGAGGCAGGCATTTGGATTGAATTTCAGTATGAAGTCAAGCAACGCCTCATATTAGCCCAACAACTTACCATGTTTCGCATTTTTCAAGAATTGGTAAAAAATGCAATAGACCGAGGAAACGCCACGATGTTACTCATTGAAATACGCAGTACAACATCCGAAATACAGAGCACAATAACCGACAACGGAAAGGGTTTTGAAAGCGGTAAATTATTTCGAGGATTGGGATTAAGCAATATAGAGGCACGCGTGTACAATTTAAATGGATATTTTCACGTAAATTCGACCCCTGAAGGCACCACCTTCAATCTAGGCTTTCCATTATTAACCTAATAGCAAAAGACATGAGCACGGCCATAAAGATTGTGTTAGTCGACGACCATCCCTTGTTGCGCATAGGGATAAAAGATTACTTAGACGCCATACCAAATTTTGAGGTGGTGAGCGACCTGACAGGTGGAAAAGCATTGAAAGAAAAAGTAGCTTCTCTAACATTGGACGTCCTTGTATTGGACATTTCCATGCCCGATGAAGATGGCTTTACCATAGTTGAATGGTTGCAAAAGCATCACCCCAAAATTCCAATAGTTATGTACTCCATGCATAACATTGAGCGCTATTACGATTATTTCCAAGCCACCCACATCATGGGTTATGTGCTCAAAAGCAGCGACATGCAAGAGTTGGTGACAGCTATAACAAAAGCGGTCCAAGGCGAGCGTTACTTCGACCCTAAGATAATTAAAAGTGGGGTTTCGTATGAGTATGAGGAGAATCAAGTTCAGTTTACAGCCGAGGAGCAAAAAGTGTTGTACCACCTCGCCACTAAGAAAAGTAACATAGAGATTGCTCAAGAACTCAGCATTTCACAGCAACAATTGTTGCAAACGCGCAAGACCATGTTATTAAAGGCAGACGTGCGAAACACTACAGAGCTATTGACCTTTGCGCGCAAAAAAAACATCATTGAATAGAAAACAAGCATGAGGCGAATATTTTTGAATTTGATTTTTTGTGTTTTGATCTCAGGGACAATGAAAGCACAGCAAACCAATAAGCATTGGCTGCATTACACCGAGTATAAAACGAACTTCACCATCACACTTGGTGACCTCAACGCACACATTGAGATATTCCCCTTTAAGTCAGAAAATATTGGGGTGAATTTTTTTGGAGGCTACTTTATAGCTGATAATCTTAATCCCTATTTTTTACATGGGCGCAGCTACTTTGGCATTGAGCCGCGATTTTATGCGACCAATAGAACGGAGGGTTTTTACGTTGGTCCTATGGTAAAGTATAGAAGGATACACGTGGATGGCAGCTACTTACTTTTTGACCCTGCTTTAGGAGAACCCGTAGTTATTGATGAAACATTCAACAACAACACCTTGTTTACGGGAATTACTGCAGGCGTAAAGACCCCTATTTCATCCTTAGTCACCATCGACTTTTACGTTAGTTTTGGACGACTGATTAGCCGTTTGCCATCTGACATTGAACTAGAAGATACCGATGTTATCTTTACAAACTTCAATCCTCGCTTAGGAATTCTAGTTTCGTTACACAACAAACGAAAGTCTCCAAACCTCAAATTGTTTTAGCATTTTACTATTAGACAAATTTCTATATCATAGCTCTTTGCAGATATGTGTTTTGAATGAATCCTTTTTGTACTTTTGCCAAAATTTTTAAACTATGAAGAAGTTACTTAATTATGCCGCAGCTATTATGGCTGGCGCATTTATGTTGACAAGCTGTGGAGACGACGACATCAACGAAGACACTCCACGCCCAACCCTTACTGTATCAGAATTGAACGAGGGTATTACCAATGGTGAAATCACTGTTGCTCCAGGAGCTTCATTGGCTTTCCGTTGGAACGCCGTTCAAGCAGGTGGTGGAAGCGCATTGGATGCATTTACCATTTCTCAGACAGGTGTTAACGTTACAGTGCCTTTGCCTGCAACTACAACAGGACGCACCTTACCTTTGGAGAGCTTCCCATCAGCCATTCGCACGCAATACAGAGACACCTTGATTATCAATGCTGGACAGAACTTGGGTATTACTACTTATACGTTCAAGGTAACTGACAGAGACGGTCTTTCTGCTGAGGTTGAAGTACGTGTTGAAGTAGCTCAGTCTGGAACTCCAATGACTGACGAAAAAACAGGTCAGTTCTTCCACATTGGTGGATCACTTCAAGGGTCTTACAATTTGGTAGCTAGCGAGAATGTTTCTTCTACTGCTGCAAACGAAGGTGTCAGAGACATTTCAAACACAGACCAAGTAGGAAATCCTTTCACAGGAAGCTTCGAAGCTAAAAATGCTACTCGCTATGTTTTAGCTGCTGGTTTCGACTACGACAACGCTACTGTTGAAGCTGCTGCAGCTGCTTTCAATGCAGGTGCTGGATCAAGCAACGGCAATGCTGCTGTAAATGCTCCTACTGCTGGTCAAATCTACATCGCTAAGTTGCGTGGTGGTAACGACTATGCTGTAATTAAAGTTACAAATGTAGACCCGAACAACAACGACTGTAACTGTGGTAACCGCGGCAAACTCGTTTTCGATTACAAAAAATAATCTCTAAAAGACACCATGTCTTTTGAAGTATTCTTTAAATGCCCCCTATTTCTAGGGGGCATTTTTTTATTCGTTCCAAAAATATTTAAATTTTACTTTCGTGCGCACCAATAAAACACATAGCGCCATCTTACTGAATAACTACACATTAAAGCGAAAAACTCATTGACACGCATTAAACGATACTTTTTTTGCACGGCACACCCATATCTTTTCCTTTCACAAAAGCATTTGCTTATCTTCGCACCATAATCTTTAAAAGCAGTTGTCATGACTATTCTTTATGTAATTGGTGTAATTGTCGCCGTTGTGCTCTACATCGTTTCTATTTACAACAAGCTAGTTGCTTTGCGCAACCGCAGAGAAAATGCGTTTGCAGACATCGATGTGCAATTAAAGCAGCGTCACGATTTGATTCCGCAATTGGTGAACACCGTAAAGGGTTACATGAAGCACGAAGAAGGCGTATTAACTAAATTGACAGAAGCGCGTGCCCGCGCGATGGGCGCCGGCTCTATCGATGATAAAATTGCTGCTGAAAACCAGCTTTCATCTGCATTGTCAGGCCTAAAAGTTTCGGTAGAAGCTTATCCCGACTTGAAAGCCAGTCAAAATTTCACACAATTGCAAAACGAGATAGCAGACATCGAAAACAAGCTGGCCGCAGTGCGCCGCTTTTTCAATTCAGCCACACGAGAATTAAACACGGCCATTGAAGTTTTCCCTAGTAATATCTTTGCGGGCATGTTTGGTTTCAAACGTGAAGTGATGTTTGATTTGGGAGTAGAACGAGCCACCGCAGAAAAGGCGCCTGAAGTTAACTTCTAACGACAACAATGGCAAAATATATTGGCATTCAAGAGCAAATTCGGCGCAACAACCGGAAGTCTGTGTTCTTATTGATGGGTTTTCCCGTTCTGATGATTGGTTTTGTTTACGTCATTGCATGGATCTTTCACCAAAGAGAACCTGAAAACAACGTACCGACAACCCTTCACGACACATTTTTCAGCATAGCTCCCTATGTATTAGGGGTTGTTGCCATTTGGTTTTTGGTGGCTTATTTTGGGCATTCTAAAATGATTAATAGCGCCACCCACGCCCAACCCTTAGAGCGAAAAAGCAACATGCGTATTTACAATCTCGTCGAAAACCTTTGCATGAGTATCGGAATGCCAATGCCCAAGGTGCAAATCATTGAAGATTCTGGTTTGAATGCCTTTGCCTCTGGGCTGAATGAAAAGACCTTTGCTGTTACCTTAACGCGGGGCCTGATTGAAAAACTAGACGACGACGAGTTGGAAGGCGTTATTGCTCATGAGCTCATGCACATCCAAAATAGGGATGTGCGATTGTTGGTCATTTCCATCATCTTTGTGGGTATTTTTAGTGTATTGGTGCAGGTGTTATTTCGCTCTTTATTTCATGCGAGTATGTTTAGAGGGCGAAAAAAAGACGACAAAGGCGCCACCACCATGATATTGATTGTGTTGTTGTTAGCGGCAGCCGTTGCCTACTTTTTATCGTACGTTTTCAAATTTGCACTATCGCGCAAACGCGAATACATGGCAGACGCCGGAGCTGCGGAAATGACCAAAAAGCCAGGAGCATTAGCGAATGCATTGCGGAAAATCTCGGGCAATAGCGCTATTTCAAACTTGAATACAACAGAAGTAAAAGAGCTGTTTATAGATAACTATCCCGAAAAAGAAAAGAGTTTTTTTTCTGCATTTTCAGGACTCTTTGCCACCCACCCGCCCATTGCGAAGCGCATTACAGCATTAGAGAATTATTAGTGGCATAACCATAACCCGAGTGAAACGGCTCATAACTGGTTTTTGTGGCTTACTTTTGCAGCTAAAATACACTGCTTGTGATTGCATCCATGACCGGTTTTGGGAAAGAGACACTTTTACTTCCCTCCAAGAAGATTACCGTTGAAGTCAAATCATTAAATTCCAAATCTCTGGACCTCAACCTACGCTTGCCACAAGGGTTCAAAGAAAAGGAAATGGAATTGCGCAATCTCGTTGCCGCCGAGCTGCACCGCGGAAAGGTAGATTTCGTTATGACGGAAGAGATTACCGGCGCAGAAGAGGCACCGAAAGTCAACGCCCCTGTTGTTTTGGCCTACATTCATCAATTAAAACAAATCGAACACAAAGCTAATCTTTCATCAGATCTTTTGGAGATAGCCATGCGCTTACCCGATGTTGTTTCCGTGGAAAAAGGAGAAATCAATCCCGATGAATGGCAAGCCATTGCTGATGCTTCCGCTAGAGCCATTCAACACTTGAACCATTTCAGAGCCGTTGAAGGCAAAAAACTTGAAGATGATCTACTGCAACGCGTAACCAATATAGAAAAGCTCCTTGATGCGGTTGTTCCTTTTGAAGAAGAACGCATTCAACGCCTGAGAGAGCGCATTGAAAAAAACCTCGAACAACTCAAAGAAAAGCCAGAGGAAAGTCGTTTGGAACAAGAGCTGATTTTTTATATTGAAAAATTTGACATCAATGAAGAGAAAGTGCGGTTGCGCGCACACATTGAATATTTCCGAACCATTGCTACACAAGAAAGCACAAACGGCAGAAAGCTGAATTTTGTAACACAAGAGATGGGACGAGAAATCAATACCCTGGGCAGTAAGGCCAACCATGCCGACATGCAGCGCTGCGTGGTTCAGATGAAAGACGAATTGGAGAAAGTCAAAGAGCAACTGTTAAACGTTTTATAAATGCCCGGTTCAAAACTCATTATTTTTTCGGCACCTTCTGGAAGTGGAAAGACAACCATTGTCCACCATTTACTGAATACCATTGACTCCCTTTCGTTTTCCATTTCAGCCACGAGTCGACCTCCGAGAGGAGCCGAAGAAGATGGGAAGGATTATTATTTTCTTTCAACAGCTGCCTTTCAAGAGAAAATCGCCAACAATGAATTTCTCGAGTATGAAGAAGTTTATAAAGGCGCTTTTTACGGCACTTTGAGAACAGAAGTAGAGCGCATTTGGAGCTTGGGAAAGCATGTGATTTTTGATATTGATGTAGAAGGCGGTATCAATTTAAAAAAGCAATTTCCCCAACAAGCGCTTTCTGTTTTTGTAAAAATCCCCAACCTAGATATTCTCGAGCACCGCTTGCGCAACAGAGGAACCGACACCGAAGAAAAGATTGCTGAGCGATTGGCTAAGGCCGACAAAGAGATGCAACGCGCTCATGCCTTTGACGTGCAATTGGTGAATGAAGATTTGCAAGTAGCCTGCAAAGAGGCGTATGATTTGGTGACGCAATTTTTAGAAAAGTAACTTTACTCATGGCGACCCACATCGGTTTGTTTTTTGGCACTTTCAATCCCGTTCATGTGGGGCACATGATTTTGGCGCAATACTTTTTAGAATACGCAGACTTCGATGAACTGTGGTTGGTAGTTACCCCACACAACCCCTTGAAGAAGCGCAGTAATTTATTAGATGATAGGCAGCGGCTTTACATGGTGGAGCTAGCGGTGCGCGACCCCTATCGGATGAAGGTAAGCGATGTGGAATTTCATCTTCCCAAACCCAGCTACACCACCTTAACACTGGCACACTTACGAGACAAGTACCCAGAAAAGCGCTTTAGCTTGATTATGGGCATGGACAACTTGCAGCACTTCCACAAGTGGCGGAATTACGAGGTTATTCTAGAGCGGCATCATCTCTTTGTGTATCCGCGCCCCGGCTCGCACCCGGGAACGTATGAAAATCATCCCAATGTGACCATTTTAAAAGATGCACCAAACATTGAAATCAGCGCAACCCTCATCCGACAAGCCATTAAAGACGGCAAAGATTTGAGTTATATGGTTCCTGAAAAGGTTTGGGCATACTTGCTAAAAAATCAATTTTATAAGGCGTAAACGCTTCTTCGCTTCACCCATACTTTGTTCTCAAAAACCAACCCTTTGCCTAAATAGCCGCGGCTGGCAAATTGGACTGTTCATATTTACCAAATTGGTATGATGTCTCTTGTGATATTCCAAAGAATTTAGCACCCTAGAAATAAGACAGCTCCAGAAAAGCTGATTTGATTCAAAACATCCTCGGAGGACGTTTTCGTAACAGTTGTATGGCGATTCGATATTCTACTGACCAACTAGATTTTGGCCGACGGGGACTATTTGAAGAAAAATCAGGAGATGTTTCAGCAAAAAATGACATTAGACTCAAACAATTTTTTTCTTTTTTAAAAACTATCATTATGCGTTACAGTTACTCTATAATTGCCATGTTACTAGCTAGCAGTATGGCATTTAGCCAAGGATTATTGTTAGAAGAAAACTTCGATTACGCCGCAGGTGTACCGCTTCGCGATCACGGTTGGACTCCCCACAGTGCGGGCGGCACAAATCCTCTTCAAACAGGCACCACTCCCCTATCGCTACCTAATACACCTTATGTTGGCAACGGCATTGGTGTATCCGCCTTAGTGAACAACACGGGCTCCGACGAGAACAAACCCTTTCTTTCATCAGTAGACACGGGAAGTGTATATGCAGCCTTTTTGGTAAAAGCGGGAGGCGAGGTTACCAGTTCCGGCACAGGCTTTTTCTTTCATTTAGTAACCTATTCGGATCCAGCTAATCCAGATTTCACGAGCATTAGTACCGCGTTTAGAGCGCGAACATTTATTACAACGGGTTCAGATGCCGGCAGTTTTCGGTTGGGACTAAATTTCAATGCGGCAGCAGTGCCCAGCAATGTTGGGGTGGATGTGACCAGCGACTTGGACACCGCAGAAACATACCTTGTGGTGGTGAAATACACCTTTATTTCAGGGCCCGACAATGACGAAGTAAGTTTATTTGTTTTTGAAAATGGCGATCCTATTTCCACCGAGCCAGCCACGCCAACACTTGGGCCTTACGGAGGTACAGCAGGAGATGCGCCAATTTTGCAAGCTGTGGCCTTGCGTCAATACAATTCAGAACAAAACATAATTGTTGATGGCATCAACGTTCGGACTGATTGGGATTTTGAAGACCTGTCAAACATCAGCGCTACCAGCCCATTGTCATCACTAGAAGTATCTGTATACCCCAACCCTGCGACCACTGGCGTTCTGCATTTTAAAGCGCCCATTGCTGCGCCTTTGACTGTTACCCTTCGCGATGTTACAGGAAAAATAGTTTTGGAGGAACAGACGCAACAATCCATAAATGTAAGCCACTTGAATGCAGGCGTTTACCTTGCTACAATACTGCAAAATGGCCGTTTGAGCACGCAGAAAGTAGTCATTCAATAACGGTTATCCTCAAGAATTATGAAAAACCTACGTCGTTTTCAAATTAGTTGCTCTTTGTTGCTATTGCTTGCGGCTGTAGGCTGCACAACAGAGGACGTTAAACCAACCGTATCCTTAGCATCTAATGTAGAGCGCTTTGATTATAATAATGGCCAAGCTACAGTTTTTGCTGTGCTCAATGGACCCGTGAATCAGGAAATAGCTGTGGAATTGACTTTCAATGGCGACGCCAGTTTAAATCAAGATTTTACTGTTTCCAATGAAGTAATTGTTGTTCCAAGTGGGCAGGACCGAGGGTTTATCGTTTTAACAGGAATACCAGAGGCCGATACGGCAATCAAGCAAATCAGCATCACTATAAAAGCAAATGATGCATATATTGTTGGCGCCGAGTCGAGCATAACTTTGGAGCTGCAAGATTGCACAGGTGATCGCGATGGAGACGGTGTATTAGATTGCGATGATTTGTGTCCTGATGAACCGGGTCCGCCAGAGAATGGTGGCTGTCCATGGTTAGGGTTATTTATCAACGAAATACTTTACGACCCCCCTACGGGTATTGCTGGCGATTCTAATGGCGATGGCACCCGACAGCCGCAGGAAGACGAGTTTATAGAATTATATAACTCAAATCCAGACTTAGATATTAGCGGTTACACCATTTCAGACCTCGATGGCGTGCGGCATGTTTTTCCTTCAGGAACAATAATTCCCTCAAAAGGCGCAATTGTGATATTTGGCGGTGGCAATCCTACAGGAGGTTTTGGGGGGGCATTAGTGCAAACGGCATCTACTGGTTTATTGAGTTTGAATAGAGGAGGCGACATCATCACTTTGCGCGATGATCAAGGGCAAGTGCTCGACGTTTTCGATATCAATAATTTCAATGATAGAGCGGCTCAGTCGCTGACACGCGTTCCGGATATTACGGGCGAAGCTTTTCAAGAGCACAGCACTGTTGCTGAATCAGGCGGACGTTTGTTCAGTCCCGGAGTGCGACTAAACGGCGAATCATTTTAACGCAAGCCCAAAAATTGCTACACCATGGTTGGCCCCATCATCTCTTTGGTTTTCATTGCAATAGTTGCTCGATTGCTCTTGCGGAAGTACAATCCACAAGCAGTGCTTTTACTCGCTGGCTTGTTTATGCTTGGTCTTGCAAATGCGTTGGGTTTCGCACCATTAGAATTGGCTAAACCAACAGGTAGTACATTTTTAGATCTTTTTGCTGCTATACAAGAATCCTTTAGCAAAACCAACGCAGGAGTAGGATTGATGATTATGGCGATTGGAGGTTTTGTGGCATACACAGACAAAATTGGCGCATCAAACGTGTTGGTCCACTACGCCATGAAACCATTAATCATATTCAAATCAAGACCTTACGTTGCAGCGAGTTTGGTTATACCCATTGGACAGGTTTTATTTGTCGCCATTCCATCTGCAGCGGGTTTAGGACTTTTGCTAATGGCTTCTCTATATCCCATTTTGACTAACCTTGGTGTCAGCCGAGTGTCAGCCGTATCTGTGATTACAGCGAGTACCGTATTTGGCATTGGCCCTGCTTGTGCCACTACAGCTAGTGCGATAGAGATTTTGAACATGGATGCAATTATCTATTTTCTAAAGTATCAAATACCCCTAGTTTGGCCTTTGAGCTTGTTTATGATGGTGATCTACTTCTTTGTCAATCGCCATTATGACAAAAAGATGCCAGATGACAAAAAGGCCACAACAGTTGTTTCGAAAGAGCAACCATTAGCACCAGCTATCTATGCGCTTTTACCCATTTTGCCCATAGTTTTGTTGATGGTCTTTTCGGATTTGTTTCAGTTTTTCAATACCCCCATTGTTTTAGACACCACCACAGTAATGTTCATCAGTTTCTTTGTTGCCTTGGCCTTTGAGGCCATCAGACATCGAGACTTTAGCGCAGTAACCCAGTCATTTGGAATATTTTGGACAGGGATGGCCAACATCTTCAAGTCAGTTGTCACATTGATTATTACAGCCGACATATTTGCCAAAGGATTAATTGGATTAGGTTTTATTGACGGTTTGCTTTTCATTTCAACAGAATCTGGAATGGGAGCCATTGGTTTGGGTATGGTGATGGCGCTCATGATCTTTTTAGCCTCTATGCTAATGGGTAGTGGTAATGCCGCTTTTTTTGCCTTTGGGCCCTTAGTACCTGATATGGCGACTAAAATTGGGTTATCAACAACAGCCATGCTACTGCCAATGCAGTTAGCCGCTTCCATGGGTCGAGCGGTATCGCCGGTATCAGGGGTGTTGATTGCAACGGCAGAAATTGCGGGACTTACCAGTATGGATATTGTAAAGCGCAATATCATTCCGCTTTTCGGCACATTAGTGTTTTTACTAATTACACATTTCTTGCTATGATGCTTCTAATAAAAAATGCACGTGTTTATGCGCCCACATCTCTTGGGTATAAAGATATTTTGATTGCCAACGGGAAATTCGCTGCTATTGGGGACAACCTTTCCTTTTCTTTACCCGATTTACAGGAAATAGACGCCGAGGGAAAGATTGTTTTACCGGGTTTGATTGATCAGCACATTCATGTAACTGGGGCTGGAGGAAAAAGCGGGTTTGCCTCGATGACCAGTGAAGTAACACGGGAAGAACTCATTGCCACAGGAACCACTACAACCGTTGGGCTTTTGGGTACGGACGGCACCATTCGCGCCATTCGTGCGCTCTATGGCAAAGTACAAGCCTTACGACAAGAGGGACTGTCTAGCTATATGTTTAGCGGCTATTATGGCGTTGATTCCGTTACCGTTACCGAGAGCATTCAAAGTGATATGGTATTTATAGAGCCCGTTTTGGGCTTCAAAATTGCCATTTCAGACATCCGTTCCTCCTATCCTACCACATTGGAGCTCGTACGCAAACTGCGCGAAGTGCGCACGGGTGGACTGCTCGCTCAAAAAAAAGGCATTATGCACGTCCACTTGGGCAACCTACCCAGTATGATGGATCCACTATTTGAAATAGTTAATGACTATCATTTTCCCATAGCGCACATATCCCCCACACATGTAGGCAGGACAAAAGATTTGTTTGACCAAGCGATAGCTTTTGCGAAACTCGGCGGTATCATTGACATTACCACAGGAGCATCAAAATATACAGACCCTCATAAATCGGTATTGTACGCATTGGAGCAAGGGGTGCCGATTGAAAAAATGACCTTCAGTTCAGATGGCCATGCGGGCTTGACAAAACTTGATGCAGCGGGTAATGATATCGGATTTAAACCTGCACCTATCGACCAGAATTTGGCAGAAGTGGTGCAGTTGGTGAAGCAGGGTGGTATTGCTATTTCAGATGCCTTTACACTGATCACCACAAACCCAGCGGCGAACTTAGGGATAAGCCACAAAGGGCAAATAGCCGTAGGAGCAGATGCCGATATGTGTTGGTTTGACGAAGCTTTGGAATTGTGCGATGTGTTTGCGATGGGCAAGCGCGTAATGGAAGACCGCACCATTCTTAGCCATTAAATAAAAACACCAAAAAAGAAGGCATGATAACAAAGCTACAAGTGTATGTTTTTATCGGGTTGGTTTGGGTTGGAGGTGCACTATATGCGCAAGAAGATCAAACGCGCATCAACGCGTATCGCTTTGGGGAAGGCATTAACCTAACAGGAAGTAATGGCGACTTGATGCGACTTACAGGCTATGCCCAACCTTATATGGAAAGTCGTTGGTTGCTGGATGGCGATGAGAACCCCAGCAACAACCGGTTTCGCATGCGACGATTGCGTTTGCGCATCCAAGGCAACAGCAGTAATGATCGTTTCTCGTATCGTCTTCAAACCGACTTAAGTGGCACGGGCGAATTGCTAGACGGTAACAACAACTTTTTGTTGGACGCGTGGGTGGCTTACAATTTGGCGCGACGTGTGCGCATTACCTTTGGGCAGCGCGCTCCATTTTCTGACAATCGCGAACTCTTTATGAACAGTAACACGCTGCAACTC
This sequence comes from Schleiferiaceae bacterium, assembly GCA_022565875.1. Lineage (GTDB taxonomy): Bacteria > Bacteroidota > Bacteroidia > Flavobacteriales > Schleiferiaceae > JAIULY01. The sequence goes on from JAIULY010000031.1 coordinate 17,644, forward strand.
GTGGAGCGCAGTCGGGTCACCTCAGCGTTTTCTACTATTAGAGAATTTGGTGTTTTCTTGGATGGAACGTTTCGAATGGGTTCTGGTAGATCCTATTTAAAACCCTACTTGATGGTAACAAATGGCGACGGCCCAAACGTTTATTTGAATGATAGAGGAGGGTTAAAATATGCTGTGCGATTAGACTACCTTCCGTTCGGCTTGTTCAACAACATGGGGCAATTTAACCAAGTAGACATCATATATGAGCGAACACCCAAACTCGTATTTGGCGGGAATTTCAGTTACAACAACGGGGTGAGTAGCAGGCGAGGAAGAGAAAGTGGCGCGATACTTTATTTAGATGAAAAAGGTCAAGAATTATTGCCCGACTATTACAAGTATGGCGTAGACTTTTTGTTTAAGTTTCGAGGTTTCTCGGCAATAGGAGAGTACGTAAGAGGTGGCGGTGTTGTACCAGATGGCATTACGCAACGCGTACGAAATGATGGCTCTATCGCGAGTACTTTTATTGTAGACGGAGTTGAAGATGTTGCCAATTATATCTTGGGCAGAATGATGATTGGTGCCGCTTACAACATTCAAATGGGATATCTCTTCAAGTCAGGGTACTCCATAGATGGGCGGTACACCTATTTACAATCAGAAACACATTCATTTCTCAATAACCCCACATTTTACAATCGTCCACATTACTACACCATTGGTGTGAGTAAGTACTTAGGGAGAAATTACGGAGCTAAAATTCAAGCCGACATCACCTACGTCACAAATAACGGCGGAATTAATAATAATTTGGGACTTCCCGTTTCGGGGAACGAGTTAATTTTTCGACTACAAAGCACCTATAGTTTTTAGCCATGAAGAAAACACTCCCCCTTTTGATTCTGCTATTTAGTGCGCCTTTGTTGGCTCCTTTCAATCCGCAACCCCATGCCATAACCGAGCGGTATTTTCCAGAGTTGGATACATTGCCTGAGGTAACACCCGCATTAAAAAAACAAAATGGCTACACCAACTACAACGAGCTCATTTCATTTCTGGAAGGGTTGGAGCGAGATTTTCCAGATAAAGTAAAACTAAGCTATATTGGCAAAAGCAAAAAAGGGAAGGCCATTCCCATGATAGAAATGAACACCCGCAACAAACAACCAAAAGTCAAAGTTTGGATGCAAGGCGGGTTGCACGGAGATGAGCAAGGCAGCACAGAGGCGTTGCTATATTTGCTTCACGATGTTTTATATAGAAAAGAAAACGAGGCCATTCGCAGCGGCATACACCTAGCTATTGTCCCCATGGCAAACATAGATGGCTACTTAAAACAAAAGCGCAACAACGCAGAAAACCTCGACCTCAATCGCGATCAGACCAAACTGATGGCGGCAGAAAGTATTCCATTAAAAAAGGCCTATACTAATTTCCAGCCACAGGTGGCAATAGACTTTCACGAGTACCGCCCTTTTCGACGCGACTACTTAAAAATGGGCAGCTTTGGCGTTACGGGAGCTTATGATGTAATGCTTTTATACACAGGTAATTTAAACGTACCTGAACAGCAAAGACGCTTTACTTCATCAGCATTTTTGGAGCCCACACGACGGGTATTAGACAGCCACCAGCTTACCCACTTTGACTACGTGACTACCACAAAGCATTTTGGTGAAGTGCATTTTAACAGAGGAGCAAGCAGTGCGCGTTCTAGCGCAACCAATTATGCGTTGACAAACGCCATTTCCACATTGGTGGAAGTACGCGGCGTAGGTATTGGACGCACCTCATTTAAGAGACGCGTTTTTACAGGATATATCATTGGTCAAACCTACTTACAGCAAGCGTTGTTGCATGCGGAAAAACTTTCAGATGTTTTAAATCAAGAAAACCGCAGCCCCACAATAGTAGTACAAAGCAAACGCAACGTTTACAACGACACCATGGAATTTATAGATGTGGAATCTGTAGAAAAAATAACGTTACCTGTTACATTCCGCGACGCCTTGCAAAGTACACCAAAATTAGAACGCCCTCGTCCACAAGGCTACTTGATAACGGCTACTGCCCCTTGGATTCAAGAGAAGCTTTCTGCGTTGGGGTTGCAGCTAGTGGTTTTAGACAGTGCGCAAACTTTTACTGTTGAACAGTATACCGTTACAACGGCACAGCGACAACCACACAAGTATGAGAAAATGACCCTTCAAGATGTTACTACCACCTTGGATCGCGTCACGATTACCGCGGCAAAAGGCAGTCTTTACTTATCGAGCGAACAACCCAATGCGGCAATACTCACGGAAGTACTGGAACCCGAAGCACCAAATAGTTTTGTTTCATTTGGTTTGATTCCTACCAAAGTAGCCACCCCATTACCCATTTATAGAGTATTAAAAAATTAAAAAAAAGCTGTCAATGAGAATGCTAAAGATTATTTTCGGAATATTGGGTGTCTCCACAGTAGCTGTTGCGCAGCAGTCCCATCAGAATTTCGCAACAGTGAGTCAGGACAACGGATTGGTTCTAAACTTTTCAGAAGGTGCCTATCAGTTTGAAATGGGCGGTTTTTTTCAGCCTTCCTTTGTTCGGCAGCAAATAGGCGATTCGCCAGGAGAGAACTTCTTTAATGCCAAGCGATCGTTTTTCAGAATTGGTGGCAGTGCGCGCGAAGAGAAAGTAAGTTTTATGGTGCAGACGAACTTCAGTGAAAACCGCCCTTTATTAGATGCGTGGGTTGCCTATCATCCCACGAAGGAAATTGCGGTTTACATGGGACAACGCCAAACATTTGCCAACAACATGGAGATGCGCTATCGGGAAGACCGGTTACAATTTACCGAGCGCGGAATTGTAAGTACCGAATTGAGCAATTCGGGTCGAGAATTTGGATTATTTGTAGAAGGAAAGTTTGGCGACAGTTTTGGCTATAGCCCAATGGTAGCCATAACATCCGGCGATGGCCGCAACTCATTCGGCGTGGATTCGCGTGACACAGATTTAGGTGGGTTAAAATACGCCGCGCGTTTGGATCTCTTTCCACTCGGTCATTTTACAGAAGGTAACGAGCTGTATAGTTCTGATTTGCTACACGAAGCCAAACCCAAAATACTGATAGGAGGTGCGTGGAGTTATAACACAGGGGCATCGAATCGCACAGGCGAGGGCCATGGTGATTTTTTAATGTACAATGAGAACGGAGATGTTTCCTTACCAGACTACCGCCAGCTCTACCTCGATGTTCTTGCTAAATACAAAGGTTTTTCGTTTTTACTAGAACTAGCCAATGCGTCAGCCACCACACTTTCAGATAAGTTTACAGGGGTAGCTGCGGGCAGCGCCTTAGTGCCCGGAGAAATCAGCACATTTCTGGCATTAGGAAATAGCTACAACACACAGTTGGGCTACGTTACCAAGAGCGGTTATAGTTTAGACTTGCGATACGGAAGAGCAAATCCAGAGTTTGCACTTGTTTCTGCAACAGAGTTATCAGATTTAGAAAATTACACCATTGGTTTCTCCAAGTATTTCAAGGGACACCAGCTCAAAATACAAACAGCATACAGTATTCTTCAATCCCCCAATGCACCCACGCGCCAGGTATTTGAGCTGATGATGCAGGTTGCATTTTAGCGGATAACAATTTGGTTTAGTATTGTTTTGTGTTGCTCCCCACGATTTTTTTGTGGGGGGCTTTTGGGGATGGGAGAGTGGGTGATTACTTAGGTATATCAAATTATACGCTTATCTCCAAATTTCTTACATTTTGGAGGTGTGCGGGTAATAAAGTGCGGTAATTTAAGTAGGTCTTGCCAACGGGTGTTGGCAATAACTAGGGGTTTATTTTATACGCTTATCTCCAAATTTCTTACATTTTAGAGATGTCCGAGTAATAAAGTGCGGTAATTTAAGTAGGTCTTGCCTACGGGTTTTGGCAATAACTAGGGATTTATTTTTATACGCTTATCTCCAAATTTCTTACATTTTGGAGAGTGTACAAGTAATAATATGCTGTGATTTAAGTAGTTCTTGACTACTGGTTTTGGCAATAACTAGGTATTCTTTAATATACGCATATCTCCAAATTTCTTACATTTTGGAGGTAAGCGTATAATAAAAACTGGCAATACTAGTAAGCCTCATCCACCTATAACAACTAAATATAGCATACAAAAGCTCAACATACAACCTTGAAAGACATCTGAAAAGGATGACCTCAGCCGCAACCTCCCGAAGTCAATTGATTCACATACCGTTATATGTCTTATTTCCAAAGATTTTATGCCCCATGATTCTGATCATCACTTCAAAGGCTGCCCCTTTGTTGGCTGTTTGTTATGGTGGCCTGGTGGGTTGGTTTGCCTTGATAGGTTGGATAAAAGCGGGTGATCCACTGGGGTACTTCATAAACCTCCGCGAAACTCGGCGCGTGTCTACTGCAACTTTTTATTCCAAAAAAGGAGCCGTTGCATGAATGCTCTAAAGTAGTGATGTGTTTGATTTTGTAACTCTCTGGTTTTGTTGGTAATAACGGGCTGATTATTCTTCGTTTCGAGCTCTTTGGTTTATATACGCTTATTACCAAAATGTAAGAATTCAAAAGGCGCAGCGAACTTTTTCTCATGACTCATATTAAGAAGTTTTGTCCCCTGAACAACCTGTA
>JAIULY010000032.1 GCA_022565875.1 Schleiferiaceae bacterium
ATTGTTTGATAATGAAAACGATATTCTCTAGTGGTAGTCCATCAGGCTGGTACAGTTGGATGGGGTTGCTCATGGCGGTATTGGTAGTTACAAGTTGTGAGCGCACTGACGATTTGCATGCATTTACAACCGAGACAATAGGGCCGAGACAGCCAAAACATTTTCCAGAACCCGTGTATAGGTTTGAAAATAACCCCGTTTCAAAAGCGGGTATCGAATTGGGGCGTCGGTTGTTTTACGATCCAATTTTATCGCGAGACAGCAGCATTTCTTGTGGCACCTGCCATGCGCAAGTGCATGCTTTTGCCGACCACAACGTAGCACTGAGTACTGGGATTGAAGGACGTATGGGCAAACGCAATACACCCGGTTTAGCAAATTTAATTTGGTACCCGGCTTTTCATTGGGATGGAGGTGTTAATCACATAGAAATACAGCCATTTGCGCCGATAACTGAACCTACCGAAATGGACGCAGATTTTGGAGAGGTTCTCGGTCGTTTGCAACGCCATAGTCAGTACCCACAATTATTTAAGGCTGCTTTTGGGGTAGATACGATAGTCTCGCGGGAGTTTTTCTATGCGGTAACACAATTTATGAGCACCATCGTTTCCGATCAATCGGCTTTTGATAAGCATATTCGTGGAGAAAAAGCATTGAATGAGCGGCAATTAAACGGATTAGCATTGTTTAATGCCCATTGTTCCACCTGTCATGCTGGTGTATTGCAATCCGATTTTAGTTATCGCAACAACGGGTTGACACCCAATACTCAGGACGAGGGTCGATATTTAATAACACAAGACCCCAAAGACAAAGGAGCGTTCCGAGTACCTAGCTTGCGCAATGTGGCCATGACAGGACCTTACTTGCACGACGGCAGTATTCGCACGCTTGAAGGGGTGGTGGAAGCTTACAGCAATGGCATAACTTCAAGTTTGCTTCTAGATCCTGCGATTCCAGAAAATGGATTTCAGTTTACCGAATCGGAAAAAGCGGCATTAGTATCGTTTTTACATGCACTCACCGATTTTGAAATGCTAGGAGACCACAGTTTGAGCGAGTTTCCCTTTTAAATCAACGCCTTGATTTTCGAACAAGGTCAACACAAATTACATGAAAAAAATTCTCATCGTATGGCTCCTGATTCTATTGAGTCAGCCCGGTAAAGCTTGTGATATTTGCGGGTGTGGCACGGGGAGCGCTTTTATTGGTTTGTTGCCGGGTACAACAGGCACCCTGTTTGGGGTTCGTTCCGGGTTTCAGTCTTTTAATCATCCCAAAACACCCTTAAACTTCAACGCAGAGTCGCAGGTGCTACGTGATAAGTTTTACCGCCAAGAGGCCTGGTTTCGGCATTTTGCCAATCCGAGACTTCAGTTTATTTTACAAGTACCGTATCAAATTCACGTCCGTGAGGAATCACTTCAACAAACAGTTATTCAGGGCATTGGTGATATCCAGATAAATGCTTTGTACCAACTTTTCCCCAGAAAACTGGATGCGCCCGAATTCAGTAATTGGAAGCATTCGCTCTTTATTGGTGGGGGCGTGGGATTGCCTACCGGCAAGTACCAACAGCGCGACATGAAACAAGCCATGTTACCCCAACTCTTTCAAATTGGTGCAGGTGCTTTTTCAGGTGTGGCGCGCACCATGTACATTGTGAAATATAAGAAACTTGGGCTGTTTACAGATGTCAATCACCGTCGATTTGCCGTGAATGAGCTCGATTATCATATCGGCGCACAAACGGCTGCAACAGCATTGTTTTTCAAAGAATACGTCATCAAAAACACGCGTCTTTTGCCTTCTGCTGGATTGGTTTTGGAACATATGAACCGCGATATGGAGTACGGTTTTACAAAAGCCACTACAGGAGGCACTACGGGACTCATGCAGTTGGGTTTCGACTTCTATGCAGGCAAGTTGATGCTACAAGGTTTTGCGCAATGGAGCGTACTCAATAAATTACCAGAGGCCATGCCTCAGAGCAATTGGCGCACGGGAATCACGTTGATTCGTGCGTTGTAACGTTTTACTGTTTGATTCATCCAAAGCTCGCACTTTCTCCATTTGGTGTGGGCTTTGGTTTTTAAATTCGTGTCTTTAGTTCTTCTACAATAGTATGCACAGCTGGACAGATTCCGCAATTTTTTTGAGTCAGGGGCAGTATTTGATGCTGTTTTACACGATCGGTATGTGGGTACGTAGCACAAGCTTTGGGGCGGAAATCGTAGATGCCACATTTGTTGTCACTTTCTAAAAATGGACAGGGTACCTGTTGCAACACGTAGTCTTGATCTTCATCAATACGCAAGTATTGAGCAATAAATTCACGCTCTGATAGACGCAGGTATTTGGCTATGCGTTGAATGTCCTTGTCTGTGAACAATGGGCCGGTGGTTTTGCAGCAATTGGCACAGGTGAGGCAATCGATTTTTTGAAAGGCTTTGTTGTGCAGTTCGTGCAATAAGGCATCCAAATTTTTGGGCTTGCGCTGTTTTAGTTTCTTAAAAAAAGCCGCGTTTTCTTTCTTGTTTACAGGGTTTTTTAGGAAATATTCAGTGGCTAAATCTCGGGTGTCACTCATTGAGGAGGCGTTCGATTAATGCGGTAGTTTCTTTCACAAATGGCGCGTACAAGCTGGTTCCCGGGCCATTAAAACCGGTATGAATATGTCGCACGTTTCCTTTTTTATCTACAAAAATTGTGGTGGGGTAGGCGAGTACTGCGTTTAGCATTGGCAATGCTTCTGCAGCTTCTTTAGCGCCAGCTTTTCCAGCAAAAAGTACAGGGTATTGCATGTTCAAATCGCGTTTCATCTTTTTAAGGGCTCTTGCGCCACTTTCAAAATCAGCCTTGCGTTCAAAGCCCAATCCAATGATTTCGAGACCTTGTTCTTTGTAAGTGTCATAAAACTCGTTGAGTAAACGCGTTTCGTCAATACAATTGGGGCACCAAGTGCCCAAAATTTGCACAATGACTACCTTGTTGCCGTTGTGCAAACTTTCAAAAGAAGTGCTTTCGCCGTTTAAGTTGGGAAACGTAAAGGTGAAAGGGACAGCTGCATTTTTCAGAAAGGTTCGCGAGGCAGCATCCGCTAAGGAAAAACTGCTGTCTACACGAGCCGTAAAAGATTTCGCTGTAGTACTGCTCGAGTAAAACGTTCCGACAAGGGTGTTTTCATCGGAAAAAATAGCTTTGATAACATAGGCAAATGTACCGTCAAACGTGGCTAGTTCTACCTGGTGGCCAGAGATTAACCCCTCTAAAAACCGATAGTCGCCAGATTGTGTAATAATGCTGCCCGTAATGGTATTGCCGTTTTGTTTGAAATCCCCTATAGCATGAGGTTCTGTTTTGTCCTCGCCTATAGTAATGGCCCAAGGTTTTTCGATTGGGCAACAGGCATTTTCAGTGCCAGAAAAACGCGCTACTGACGATTTTTCTGCTGTAAAGGGCACAAAAAAGTCTGGGTCTTTATCGTAGTAATGCCAAGCGCCACTAAGGTTGTGTTTGTTGATGATTAAAAAGCTTAAGCCGGCGTTGAAGACGGGAATTTCGGCATAAATGCTATCCCCATTTTGCACAACATCGATCATTTCAATGGTGTCAAAGCTATTGAGAATGCGCAGTTTTTGTAAATTGTCTTGTATATACCACTCCAACTCAAATGGCAATTGTGTAGTGTCATTGAGTTGCAAATGCGCTAGGTAGCGTCCTTGTTCAATTGCTGGAGCTATGGTTTCATTAGAATTGGTATTGTTGCAGCTCACGATAAAAAGGGTCGCTAGTAAAAAGGTAACTAATGCGCTTATTTTCATGCGTATTGGTGTTTGATTTTTATATTCACAAAGGTAATCGAATGGCGGCAGTTGATCGATCTTGATTTAAGATGTGACAACAGCGAGCGTTTTTGCGATCAATTCATCCACAACGGCGGTAGGGTTGTCAGCGAACTCGCCCGTTACTCGGTTGGCTAAAATGGCGTTTAACGAAATGGCTTTGTGTCCGAGAACTTCTGCTAGACCATAAATTCCTGCCGTTTCCATTTCTAAGTTTGTCACGCGAAAAGTACTTCTGTGAAAATGCGACAACTTTTCTATAAGATTTGGGAATGCCGCCTTTGCGCGAATCTGACGACCTTGTGGTGCATAAAAGCCATTTGCAGTGACCGTAATTCCAGGTTGAAAGCCGTGAGGTAAAAAGGTGTTTAATGCCTGAGAATTAGCAAAGGTTATATAAGGTTGCAGAGGGAACTCTTGCATTTTAGCAAAAGCTATCAGGTCACGCTCCCATTCACGCGCAGCAAAATTGTCGCGTTCGTATGAGTGCATCAACCCATCAAGTCCAATTGCAGCTGCTGACACAATAAAACTACCAATAGGAATGTCGTTTTGAATGGTTCCAGAGGTTCCTACACGGATTATTGTCAACGATGTTAGCTTTTCTTTTGGAAGTCTTGTGGTAAAATCCACATTAAATAAGGCGTCCAATTCATTCAAAACAATGTCCACGTTGTCCGTTCCAATGCCTGTGGAGATAACGGTCAAGCGCTTATGGTTACAAATTCCAGTCACCGTGCGAAATTCTCGTCGAGAAAGGTCCATTTCAACGGAAGAAAAGTGCGGTAAGAAATTATCAATTCTGTCTGGATCCCCCACGGTAATTATGGTTTCAGATACTTCTCTAGGCTTGATTCCCAGATGATAAACACTATTGTCGGGATTGATAATTAGTTCCGTTCTAGAAATGTGTAACATAAACGATTGCGTATTGCTTGCTAAAGATTAACTTTGCCAACATTAAAACAAAAATCTTAGAAATGTCAACTGAATCAAAAAAAATTTTAGTACCCATTGGCTTTTCCGAGCAATCACTTAAAGCGCTTGAACACGCAGTGATTTTTGCGAAGGAAATGAAAGCTAGAATCATATTGCTCACGGTAATCGAGGAAACAGGTTTTTGGAAGCGTGTTTTTAGTGCGAAAACCGATCGCGATGAAGATAGCTATCGCGACGAAGTACACGAAAAATTAAAAGCTGTGGCCAATGAGATGTCTGAACAAACCGGACTTGAATTCGACACTATGGTGGCCAAAGGTGTACCTTATGAAGAAATATCTGAATTATCAGAAAGCTTGGGCGTTGACCTAATTGTCATGGGAACCAACGGTAAGCCTTCCAACATGCGCAAGAAGTTTATCGGTAGCAACGCTTATCGAGTGGTAACCATGTCGGAGCCGCCAGTGATTACCATTAAAGGCACCAAGGAGGTCAATAAAGTTGACAAAATCATTTTCCCACTAGTATTGGATCGCCAAAGCAAACAAAAAGCGCCTCCGGCTGTGCATTATGCCAAGTTGTTTAATGCCAGTGTAATGGTGGTGGGTGTTTCTCGCGATAAAGAAGAAGCTCAGAAATTGCAACCACACGTCAATCAAGTGGTGAAATTCATCAAGGAGAAAGGTGTAAACTGTTCCTCAGAAATCATTAGAGACAACGGAAAGAGTCGTGTAGAGTCTTTCTTGCAATATGCTTATGAAAACGATGGTGATTTAGTAATGATTGTAGAGGAGGAGGATGAGCCAGATATGGCGCAGCGCATTATGGGTAATGAGGTACAAAAAATGATTTACCTTTCTGATATTCCCGTCATGAGCGTCACGCCCACACCCGCAAAATATCAATCGATGTTTGCCAATTGGTAAACAGTTGAATGGTTTATGAAAAAGGTCAAGATCAAAAACTGATTTTGGCCTTTTTTTGTTAAAACCCTTAATGAAACTTTCTATGAATCCCTATCAAGATATCCTCAACAAACAGCGAGCTTTTTTCAAAACGGGTGTTACACGAGAAAAGAAATTTCGTCGTCGTGCCCTTGATTTATTGCTCAAAGCCATTGTAAAATATGAAAAGGAAATAGAAGCGGCTCTATGGCAAGATCTTAGAAAGTCACCTTTTGAAGTATTGGCCACCGAAGTTGGTTTTTCCAAGAAGGAGATTAAAGAATTAGCAAAAAACCTCAATCGCTGGACGGCTCCAGAGTACGTGGGTGTTCCGTTATTGATATCAGGCCCCGGTAGCGGAAAAATTGTAACCGAGCCGCTTGGGACTTCACTTATCATCGGTCCGTGGAATTACCCTTTTCAGTTGGTCATTGCTCCCTTGGCGGGTGCCATTGCGGCTGGAAATACCGTTGTCCTCAAGCCATCTGAAGTTTCTTCTGCAACAGAGCAGGTCATTAACAAAATGATATCTGAGTATTTTGAAGAAGAATACATTGCTGTGGTTGTGGGCGGTGTGCAAGTGAGTCAAGATTTATTAGCACTGCCTTGGGATCACATATTTTTCACGGGTAGCACTGCCGTTGGTAAGGTTGTAATGAAAGCCGCGGCAGAACACTTGTCTGCCGTAACCCTAGAGCTAGGAGGCAAAAGCCCTACAGTTGTAGATGCTTCTGCCAACATCAAATTGGCAGCAAAGCGAATAGCTTGGGGCAAGTTTCTCAATGCTGGGCAAACCTGTATCGCACCAGACTATATTTTGGTGGAAAAAAAGGTAAAATCCGAATTAATTTCAGAGTTAAATCATTGGATTGGTGTATTTTTTGGGAATGATGCCGCGTTGAGTGCTGATTATGGTCGCATTGTAAGTGACAGGCACTTTGATCGCCTGAGCCGTATGCTCAGCGACAAAGAACGGAGCGCAATCAATCCGGAGGATAAATTTATCCCTCCAACCTTACTTGAGCTCGAAACACCGGAACACCCCAGTATGGAGGAAGAAATTTTTGGTCCCATTCTGCCTATTTTGACCGTAGATAATGTTGATGAAGCGCTAGCTTTTATTCAAGAGCGTCCGAAGCCACTTGCCTTGTATGTCTTCACCAGTAAAAACCGCAAGCGTTTTGAAAGAGAAACCACCAGTGGCGGTTTGTTTATCAACGATGTGATTTTACATGTAGGTAATCCTGAGTTGCCATTTGGTGGCGTAGGACCCAGTGGTTTTGGTAGTTACCACGGAAAGTATAGTGTCGATTGCTTTAGTCACAAGAAAGCTGTGCAAGCTGGTGTCACTTGGTTGGATGTACCGTTTCGTTACCCCCCTTATAAAAATTGGGTGTATAAACTTCTTCAGCGTATTTTTTAATTTGATGCCTCCTAAAATAATACCGAACAAATGCTTCCGAAGGGCTGTTACTTTACGAAAACTATCCTATGTTTGAATCACTAAAGGCATTGCCGCTGTTTCCATTAGGGATTTTTATTTTACCCGGAGATTACACACAGCTACATATATTTGAAGAGCGCTACAAAGAACTTGTTCACGATTTATCGGAGAACGGTACCACTTTCGGCATCCTTTCTACCAATAAGTTGAACACAGAAAACTATGGTAGTCAAATGCGCCTTGTAGAAATTACTAAAACGTATCCCAATGGCGAAATGGACATCCTAGTAAAATGCGAATCGATATTTGAATTGCACGAATACCAGCATCAAATGACTGGTAAGAGATATCCAGGAGGTACTATAAAAACATTACATCACATACACAATGCCCATGCTAGCAATATGTTGCTTGCTGAGTTTCAAGTTTTAGAACAGCAGCGCGATGTGGAAACAGGATTGCGCAAAAACGTTGGTAAAGGCATTTTAGATATTGCCAATGAGCTCGATTTGGCAGACGACGAAAAACTAAAGTTCGCACAACTCAACAAAAAAGAAGATCAAGAGCGTTTTTTACTTCGGCAAATTATGTACGTTCACAAACTACATGAACAAGAGACAGTTACACGCTATCTAGGTTTCTATTTAAATTGACATTAGAGGTTTTAATTACAAAAGCCAGTCCATCAGTTATGTGATGAACTGGCTTTTTTATTTGATTAGATTCTGCCTTATTTTAGTTGTTTTCAATAAGGGTTTTAACATCGGCAATGAGTTGGTCCACATCACTTTCTGAGGTGCCATCGTAGAATCCGCGCAAGCGTTTAAGTTTGTCAACAAGCACAAAATTTTCGGTGTGGATAAAATCGTGTTCTTCTCCATGTCCCTCAAATTTCCCATCGAGAACGGCAAAGTACTGCGTACGCGCTAAACGGTAAATTTCAGCTTTTTCTCCTGTCAAAAAATGCCATTTGCCAGACATAGCTTCGTGCAACGTGGCGTATTCATTCAAAATTTCAGGCGTATCCACCTCGGGCATCACAGTATGTGATACTATAACTATGTTGGTGTCATTGGCGAAAGCTGCCTGAAAGCGCTTCATTTGCGCCGTCATGTCTTTGCAAATAGAAGGACATGTAGTAAAGAAAAATTCAGCAACATAAATTTTGCCTTTCAAATTTTCTTCTGAAAAAGGTTTTCCAAACTGATCAATTAGTTTGAAGTCACCAATCCTGAAATCTTTGCCGATGCGCTGTAGGCTATCTGGAACAATTTCCGGAATCAAATCTGCTGGTGAATAGATGGGTAGTCGCTCTTTTGGTTTGGTAATGTTGTAGGCGGCATACACCCCCACACCAAAAACTGCTAAAAGCAACCCTATCTTTATGTAGTCATATGTTTTTGTTGTCATCCGTTTTTATTCAAAAAATCTACTATTGCAGAAGTGCACAATTCCGTGTCTTCCAAAAATCCCATATGGCCGTTTTCGGTCACTAATGTATGGGTTACTTTATCGCCGAGCATCTGTTCCTCAAGGTCTTCAAATTTAAGCACGGGATCTTGTTTGCCGGCAATAAAAAGAACAGGGCAGGGCCCAAAGTGTAGTAACACTTCCCGATCCAATCTGGTTTTTATGCCTTCTAATGCCGCCACAATTCCACGTGCAGAAAGTTGTGTCGCTTTTTCAATTAACCTCTCAATATCAGCTGCTAAGGCGTTTCTCAAATGCGGTGCAAAAAGATTGGGAATGGCTGTTTTAATAAAGAGGGATGGATTGGCTTTTACCGCGGCAATCGCACGATCTCTATCTATTTTTTTAGAATCGCTGTCGGCCCTTGCGGTAGAATGAAAGAGTGTTAACGACTTGACCATATCGGGAAATGCCTCTGTAAAGGCCAATGCCACGTAGCCGCCCATGCTGTGTCCCACTAGGTGACAACGTTTGATTTTTAAGGTTTTCAACACGGTTTTCAACGCAGCGGCCATTTCCTCCATAGTGTGCACATACCCCAAACAATCTGATTTACCGTGCCCAAATAGGTCAATGGCAAGTAAACGGTATTTTTTTGGAAAGCTTTCGGAGAATGTCTCCCACATGGTGCTATCTTCTAAAAAGCCATGTAAAAACACCACCGTTTTCTTGCCTGGTCGTTCTGAATAATATAGGGATGTGTTTTTATAAAGTGCTGAAGGCATATGCTTTGCGTTACGCGATGACCAAATGAATTAACCGCGCTAATTTAATGGCCTTTTCTCGTTCCTCCGGATTTAAATGATTCTTTTTAATGTGATTGAAAATAAAGTTTTGTAAACCATTCAAAGCAATTTGAAAACCAAATGGTTGTACTAATGCAATGAGGTCATGTAAATTTTTGAGTAATTCAACGGCATTGTCGTGCTTTCCAAATCCTTTGCCGATACAGCTGATTTTGCGCGAAATGATATAATTGAATCTATCATAATCGATAGGTAAGTTCCATTTCTCGATTTCGACAAGCTTTTCTTTAAGTTTGTGGATGGGTACTAAATGATGACTTGCATCAAAAAAAGCTTCAAGCTCTTGGGTGACGACAATTTCCAAGTTTTTGTGTAACAAGCTAGGCAATGTAAGTTGTTGGTCGCGCATCAAATTGAGCAGGGCATAATTTCGGTCGTAAATCCGTTTAAAACTTCCCATGGCTAGATCTGTGTTTTTTTGAAGAACACCTTTCAAAATTTTCAACTGCTCGTCCTTGTACAGGTCAAAAAACGAAAATTTGGAATTGGGTAGGTGGAGGGTCATCAGTTCATTTACCGCAGCGATATCGCTAGCTTCAAAAGCCAGTTTTACTTTTTCAGAGAAATCAAGAAAACTCGCTTCGTCCATATAGGGACCGGTACTCCCAAGCATATGATGATTGCCAAGATAAAGAATACCAAAGGAGAGTTTTTTGCGCGAGCCGGTCACCTTGCTCTTCACTTTTGTCCGTCCCATGGCAATCATTAGATTTCCAGCGCTTAATCGCAACAAATTATCACTACTACATTCATAATTCAATACGCTGAGCACCTGTTCATTATCTGCGAATAATGCACTTACTGCGTAGTGGATGCCTACCTGTGTTAAGCTCAGACGCTTGGGTTCCACCCACTTTTCGTATATCACTTTGCCGTTTTCGTGCTGAGGAAGGTTGCTTTTTGCCTCAGCAAGTAAGTCTTTAAACGCGTCAGATAGTTTGTTGTTGGTCTGACTCTCAATTAATTGAATCGCTCGGTTTGCATATTGTAAAATTTGCACCGTTTCGATTCCTGACAATTCGGTAAAGAACCAGCCACAGCTAGTAAACATATACAATGCGTGTTTTTGCGATTCCAACAGTCGGATAATGTGAGTTTTATTGACCGGGTTTATCGCCTCGCTAAAGTGGGTTTTGAAAAATTGCAATCGGGTCTCTGGCGTTCGATTGTATAATATTTCAATGTAGCTGTTGCGCAATTCCCAAGGGTTGGGGTGAAACGCACCGACTTCCTTTTCAAAAATGACGTCGATTTCATTTTGTAGCCATTCAAGGCTTTCACGTAGGGGTTTTCGCCATTGTTGCGTCCAATGGAGTTCGCCACCTGTTTTGCAGCCACAATCACTGCGCCAGCGCTCAACGCCGTGCGCACAACTCCACGAACTATTTTCGTGTATCTCCACCTCATATGTGATAGGGGCAACGTCTAAAAACTCTTCGTAGTTTGTTATTTTTACATCTCCTTGTTCCTCAATGTAGCGCATACAATAAGCTAGTGCCATATCGCCATTGCGGTGGTGGTGTCCATAACTTTCGCCATCGGTGGCGATGTGCACCAATTCGGGCTCGTTTTGGTTGATGGAAAATCCAGAAAGCAGCTCATGGGCAAAGGCTTTTCCGTCATTTAAAATACCTTTAAACGCGACAGCCTGCGAACGATCTCCATCATAAAAATAGAGATAAATGGATTTTCCAGAAGGTAAATTACACAAATAAGGCCGCTTGGGGTCAATGCCTAGAGTCCAGTCTTTACTGCCTATTTTGCGAAAGCGCTTAGCTTGATTGGGTGCTAAAATGGTGAACTTCAAACCTTCCTCCGCGAGCACCTCCAGTGTTTCCGTATCTACAGCTGTTTCGGCTAGCCAAATCCCGGCAGCCTTTCGTTGAAAGCGTTTTTCAAAATCGTACAAACCCCAACGCACTTGAGTTACTTTATCGCGGCGGTTGGCCAATGGCATAATAATGTGGTTGTACACTTGCGCCAATGCCGACCCGTAGCCACCAAAATAACTCATGCTTTCTTTATCAGCATCGAGGATACTTTTATACGTTGTAGGATGGTATTTCTCGAGATAGGAAAGTAGCGTAGGGCCAAAATTAAAACTCATTTTGGCATAGTTGCTCACGATATCAATGATGCTACCTTCTTCATTGAGAATTCGAGAGACGCCATTGGGTCGGTAACACTCGTTGGAGATTCTGTCGTTCCAGTTGTGGTAAGGCGCTGCAGATTCTTGTATTTCAATCTCTTCAAGCCAAGCATTTTCTCTTGGTGGCTGATAAAAATGACCGTGAATACAAATGTATTTAGACATAGAATTATTGCTTTCTCAATGTTTTTATTAGTTGTCAATATTACGGACAAAGAAACACAAATTTACCTAAGTGTAAAAATTACAATAAGGACAATGTAAAAAAAGACGGCACACAGAATAGCGTCAGTGAATTCTTGTAAATAGCAGGAGAGAAGTAGGGCGTTATCGGGCTGTGGCCAGCATTTCTCTGAACAGATTTTCTTGGATATCGGCAATTGATTTGAGACGAATCACATTTTTGCCTTTGTTGATGCCCTTGAGTTGATCACTAAAGCGTTGTACAAGTTCGGTGTCCATCAAGTACAAGCACAAATAATTGCCACGCATAGACAGCGCAACAAAATCACCTTGATGATCAAAGTGAAGCATTCCCCATTTGAAGCAAGTAGTAGCATCGGGCACTTCCTCTTCTATAATGTTTTTGATGGCTTCATATACTCCTATATAATCCGAAGGTACTTGTTCGCGAAATTGTTCAGATGGCTTCAAAAGGCTACATTTTTAAGGTGATCATACAATCAAAACGCTCAAGTGCCAAAAAAGCATATTTCGAGGCTTTCGCTTTTGTTTTGATTTTGAGCATAATTACAAAGAATTTTTGAGATAGAAGAATAAAAAAGTAGTTAATGCAAATAAATGAAGGAAATTGGCAATCGTTTTCTATTTTCGCAGTCATTAAATAATCAAGCATGCCACACATAGACAAGATTCTTATTGCCAATAGAGGAGAGATAGCCGTACGAATTATTCGTTCAGCACGCGAAATGAATATTAAGACCGTAGCCATATATTCTGAGGCTGACCGCACAGCACCCCACGTTCGCATGGCTGATGAGGCCGTTTTTATGGGGCCCCCGCCGTCAAGTCAAAGTTATTTGTTATCAGATAAAATAATTGAAGTAGCCAAAGAGCGTGGCGCCCAAGCCATTCATCCAGGATATGGGTTTTTATCTGAAAATGCTGGTTTTGCTGCCAAGGTTGCAAAAGCAGGTCTAATTTTTATTGGACCAAACCCTGATAGTATTTCTGTTATGGGTGATAAATTAAAAGCAAAAGAAGCTGTTAAAGACTTTGGCATACCGCTAGTTCCTGGCAGTGAGGGTGCCATTGACGACCCGAAAGAGGCTGCTCGGGTGGCCAAAGAAATCGGTTTTCCGGTACTCATAAAAGCCGCTGCTGGTGGTGGTGGTAAAGGCATGCGCATTGTAGAGCGCGAAGAAGATGTAGAAGAACAAATGGCTCTAGCAACTTCTGAGGCGAAATCTGCTTTTGGAGATGGTTCTGTTTTTATCGAGAAATATATCAGCTCACCACGACATATCGAAATTCAGGTGTTGGCAGATACACACGGCAACCGCGTACATCTTTTTGAGCGCGAATGCAGCATTCAACGCCGCCACCAAAAAGTCATAGAAGAAGCCCCTTCGGCTATTTTGACACCAGAAGTACGCGAGGCTATGGGCAAGCATGCATTGAAATGCGCCGAAGCCTGTGATTATGTCGGGGCAGGTACGGTAGAGTTCATTATGGATGAACAGCTCAATTATTTCTTTTTAGAAATGAATACCCGACTTCAAGTAGAGCATCCTGTTTCTGAGATGATTTCCGGTTTGGATTTGGTTAAAGAACAAATTAAGGTAGCACGGGGAGAAGCGTTGTCTTTCAGGCAATCAGATTTAAAAATAAATGGACATAGTTTGGAGTTACGCGTGTATGCTGAAGACCCTGCATCCAACTTTTTGCCTTCAACCGGAAAGCTTGAAGTTTACAAACGTCCTCTAGGGCCAGGTGTGCGTGTAGACGATGGTTTTGAAGAAGGTATGGACGTTCCTGTGTATTACGACCCCATGATTGCCAAGTTGGTGACACATGGAAAAGATCGGGCAGAGGCCATTGCCCGAATGTTGCGCGCCATTCAAGAATACCAAATATCCGGTATTGAAACCACACTGCCCTTTGGCAAATTTGTATTGGAACACCCAGCCTTTATTAGTGGCCAGTTTGATACTCATTTTGTTTCAAAACACTTCAAGCCTGAGTTACTTACGCCCGAGTTAGATGCAAGTACAACAGCCGCCGCCGCTTTATTTGCCGCTACCATTATTGGAGAAACGCCAAAGAAAACCGTTCAGCAACAGCAAAACGGACCAGCTTTCAGCGCATGGAAACTCAATAGAACGCGATAGGGTGCCGCGAATTATTGTCATACTATTTTTGGGGTGTTTGGGCTGGCCCTTGCTGGCACAGCCCGACACAACAAACCTCCATGCCGATAGTCTCGCAGCGGTACGCCAAGATAGTATCACCGCCTATATCCTCGAAAATCGCAAAAACATCTATCAAATGACCGTGATAGACGGGGACACTATCTCATGGGCAGTGCTCGATGAAATCATGTTGATTTCCACACCCACTTTTGATGATGATGAAGCGCGACGTCGGTATTTGTTGCTCAAACGTCGAGTGTATAAGGTTTACCCGTATGCCGTCATCGCCGGTGATAAGTTGGATTCACTCAATTTGCAGCTGATGGACATCAGGAAAAAACGGCAACGCAAAAAAGCAATCAAAGAATACCAGAAATATCTCGAAGATCAATTTGAGCCCGAATTAAAAAAACTCACGCGATCTGAGGGGCAAATTTTGTGTAAGCTGATTTATCGCGAGACCGGATATACTGTATATGAATTGATATCAGAGTACCGCAGTAATTGGAAAGCCTTTTGGTACAATGCGCTGGCAAATTGGTATGATATCACCCTCAAAAAAGAGTACAATCCCGAGGCATCAGAGGAAGATAAAATGATTGAAAACATACTGCAAATTGCTTTTCGAAATGGTTATCTAGAAGAGCGAACCCCATTTTTTCCACCGCCAAAATAACTCCCACTATGAAGATTACCTCGCGAGCAAAAGCCAATAGATTACTGTGGTTATTTGGTTGGACAAAAATTCCATTGATTGCGTTTTGCAACCCTAAAATCATAGCGCTGGACGCCGAGCGGGCAGTGGTACGACTTCCCCTAAACTGGTTGACCCGGAATCACTTGAAGAGCATGTACTTTGGAGCGCTCGCAGTGGGGGCTGATTTAGCTGGTGGATTACACGCCTTTATGATGGCACATGAGAATCGTCTAAAGCTCTCCCTTGCATTCAAAAATTTTGAGGCTCAGTTTTTATCCCGACCTACATCCGCTGTTTATTTTGTTTGTGATGCAGGTCAAGCTGCAGCAGCACTAATCCATACAGCACAACAAACAGGTGAACGGCAAACCATACCGGTGGAGGTGAAGGCATACATCCATTATCCTGAGAATCCAGAGTTGGTAGCCACGTTTGTCCTCGGACTGAGTATAAAGATAAAGTAGGTGGTCTCATTTGTGATTGTTCACTGCTGTTTTACTAAAATTTTCCCAAAATGATTTGTCCAAACTTATCATGGACAGTATCTTTGCCGAGCAAAAATGATTGAAAATCAATCCGCTTTTCGCACAAAACATTTATTTTATTTTTATGTCTATTGCAAAGACTGGCGATACCGTTAAGGTAAATTACAAAGGCACTTTAAACGACGGAACGCTATTTGACTCATCAGAAGGAAGAGAGCCACTAGAATTCACCTTAGGCGCAGGCCAAATGATTCCAGGTTTTGAAAAAAATGTATTGGGAATGAATATTGGCGAAGTTAAAACGGCAGTTATTGCCTGTGATGATGCTTACGGCCAACCTACAGAAGAACTTTTTATGCCGGTACCTATTGATCAGGTTCCAGCGGATATCAAACCAGAAATTGGAATGCAACTAATGATTTCACGCCCCGACGGTCAACAAATGCCAGTTTCTGTCATTCAAGTTACCGAGGAACAAATCGTTTTGGATGCCAACCACCCCCTTGCTGGTGAAGACTTAACTTTTGAAATTGAGTTGCTTTCTATCAACTAATTCCATTGCGTAAAACAAAATTAAAAGGCGCTTATCCATTTGGGTAAACGCCTTTTTTTTGCTTTACTCAACGCTCTGGTTTCAATAGAATTTTTGATAGCTATCAAGCGTTCAATGCCAAACAAAGATTTCAACAAGTCTGTGAATAACATTCTTTATGACAGTCAATCGATTTTGTTGGCAATATATGTACCTTGCGTACGCTAAAAAAAAGGCAATTACTTTGTTTAATTGATTGTCATTTAGTCTTTTAGTGTTAAATTTGAATTTAATTTTTGATAAAAATGGGCAAAATAGTTGCGATAGCCAATCAGAAAGGCGGTGTTGGAAAGACGACCACAGCGGTAAACTTATCCGCTTGTTTGGGGGTGCTCGAACAAAAGGTGTTATTGATTGATGCCGATCCACAGGCCAATGCAACAAGTGGTCTGGGTTTTAATCCAGACGAAATTACCCACGGTACCTATCAATTGATTGAACATGAGGGGGATCCCAATGATTTAATTTTGACTACTCAGACCCCTAATGTTGACTTGATTGCTTCTCATTTGGATTTGGTGGCGGTTGAAATTGAACTGGTAGACAAAGACCGTCGCGAGTACATGCTAAAATCAGCTCTTGATAAAATTAAAGACCGTTACGATTATATCATTTTGGATTGCGCGCCTTCCCTAGGCTTAATTACCGTCAACGCCCTAACGGCTGCAAACAGTGTTATCGTACCTATTCAATGTGAATATTACGCCTTGGAGGGATTGGGTAAATTGCTAAATACCATTCGATCGGTACAGAGTTTACACAATCCAGACTTGGATATTGAAGGCTTGCTGCTTACCATGTATGACAGTCGGTTGCGCTTGAGTAATCAGGTAGTGGAAGAAGTGAAAAATCATTTTGAAAAGATGGTTTTTGAAACCATTATTCAACGGAATATTCGCTTGAGCGAGGCGCCTAGTTTTGGAGAATCTATCATTATGTATGACGCTTCTAGTAATGGCGCAATCAACTACTTGAGTTTGGCTCGGGAATTTTTGGAGCGCAATGGTGTGGTTACAGCAGAAAATAAATAAACATGTAAGGTTGCTTTCGAAGTTTGAAAGTCCTTTTTTGATGAAAATAAATTACTTGAACACGACTCATGTCTGACAAAAGAAAAGCTTTAGGAAAAGGGTTATCAGCTTTACTGCGGGAACCCGCGGTAGATGTGGTTTCTGCAAAAGATAAAGATGCCGATAAAGTTGTAGGTGCCATCGCGCTAATTGACTTAGATAAAATTGAAGTCAATCCCTTTCAGCCTAGAACCCACTTTGATAAAGAAGCCCTCGAAGAGCTCTCTATTTCTATTCGTGAAATTGGTATTGTTCAACCTATTACCGTAAGGAAAATTGAGAACGGTAAGTACCAAATTATTTCTGGGGAACGCCGTACCCGGGCAAGTAAAATGGCGGGATTAGAACAAATACCTGCCTATATTCGCATTGCCGACGACCAAGGTATGTTGGAAATGGCTTTGGTGGAGAATATTCAACGTCAAGAACTTGACGCCATTGAAGTAGCGCTCTCCTACAAGCGATTGATTGATGAATGCAACTTGACCCAAGAGCAAATGAGTGATCGCATTGGCAAAAATCGTTCTACGGTAACCAATTATTTGCGATTGTTAAAACTGCCGCCACTTATTCAAGCTGGCCTGCGTGACAACATGATTTCTATGGGACATGCAAGAGCTTTGATCGCTGTGGAAGACGAAGAAGGACAATTGCAGATTTACAAAGAAACCATAGCTAAAGAATGGTCGGTTCGGGATGTGGAAAATGCTGTTAAACAGTACAAAGAAGGTGCATTAAATGCCAAGAAAACAAAAGTAAAACGCAACTTGCCCGAAGCTTACTCCAAATTAAAAACGCAATTGAAAGGACATTTTGATAGTAATGTTGATATTGCTTTAGGTGCCAAAGGACGGGGGAAAATTGTCATTCCTTTTACCTCGTCTAAAGACTTGGAGCGTATCGTTAAGATTATGAATCAACAAGATTGATGCGTAGGTTCGAAAGCTATACCTTTAAAGAATTACGAGCAGTGCTTTTGGTGCTGCTTTTTGCGTTTGTTGCACATGCACAAGAAGTTCCCGACAGTTCGCAGGTGGCGCTATCGGATTCTTTGGTGTTGAATAAGGAAAAAGCAATTGTAACTGAACAAAGTAAACACAATATCAGAAGGGCAACGCTCTTGTCGGTTGCAGTGCCAGGTACCGGACAAATTTACAACCGCAAATGGTGGAAAGCCCCCATTGTGTACGCCGGATTGGGTACAACAATCTTTCTGGCCATTTCCAACCAACAAGATTATCGTCGGTATAGCAATGCGTTTGATATTCGTCAAGCAGGTGGAGAGGATGAGTTTGATGGCAGACTCAATAACCAGCAACTAGTATCAAATATGCGTTTTCATCAAGGTAATCGAGATTTGTCCATACTATTTGCTTTTGTCGTGTACGGTGTTAATATCATTGATGCCAATGTAGATGCGCATCTTTTTGATTTCGATGTAAGCGATGATTTGTCTATTCGCATCACGCCAACATATCGAAACACGCCTTGGGGTGCACATTCGGGATTGGCCTTAACCTTTAACTTTTAGTAAGAATGTCTAAGACATTGAAAATTGCGCTTTTGGGATATGGAAAGATGGGTAAAACTATCGAAGAAATTGCGGTAGAAAAAGGCCATAAAATTGTTTTCCACGCAACGGTGGATACCCAAGATTACTCCGACCTTTCAGGTGCCGATGTGGCTATTGAATTCAGTCACCCTGAAGCGGGCTTTGGCAATGTACAACGCTGTATAGAAATGGGAATTCCAGTGGTTTCCGGCACCACTGGTTGGATGGATAAAATGGAATCAGCAAAAACATTATGCGAAGAAAAGCAAGGTGCCTTTTTCTATGCCAGTAATTTTTCGGTAGGTGTCAATCTTTTCTTTGCGCTCAACGAGCGATTGAGTCAATTGATGAGCCGGTTTCCAACCTACCAAGCCGAAATGCTAGAAGTGCATCACACCCAAAAGAAAGATGCCCCAAGCGGCACGGCCATAACGTTGGCTGAAGGCATTGCAAAGCATCACGAACACTACACTGGTTGGTCACTTTCTCGAAATAGTGCTGCTAATGAAGTTTTTATTGATGTGGAAAGAGTAGACCCAACACCAGGTACCCACAAAATTACTTGGCAGTCTGTAATTGATACCATCGAAATACAACACATAGCGCACAGCCGAACAGGATTTGCTACGGGAGCATTGATGGCGGCTGAGTGGTTGGTGGGCAAATCAGGATGTTTTACTATGCGCGATTTGCTACAATTATAACCTAAAACAAAAACCTTGAATGGAAGCAATTATCTCGAGTTATTGGACCTATTTTTTAGCCTTACAAGTCATTGGATTTCTGTCTACTGTCACTTTTTTCAAAGCTGCGGGTAAGCCTGTTTGGGCTGCTGCTGTGCCAGTTTACCGAACCTTGGTGTTGTTGAAATTAGTAGACCGTTCACCTTGGTGGGTGATTCTAACCTTCTTGCCTGTTATCAACAACGTGGTGGCGATTGTTTTGGCTTATGAGCTGTTGCATGTTTTTAACTTTAGAAAAACGGTACAAACATTTTTTGTGGTAGCTACTTTTGGTTTGTATTTAGTTTACCTAGGATTCACAGGCGCTCCAACTTACGTTGGCAAGGATCGTGAGTTTATGAAAAAGCAATTGGGTGAAACCGTTACCTCAATATTTTTCGCCGTTATTGTAGCCACCATTTTGCGTACTTTTTCCTTTGAGGCCTATACCATCCCAACATCATCTATGGAGAAATCGTTGATGGTGGGTGACTTTTTGTTTGTGAGTAAATTTCATTACGGTATTCGTTTGCCACAAACACCATTGTCGATACCCTTGTTGCACAACAAGATACCCTTCACAGAGCTACCTACGTTCTCTCGCGTTGTCTCATTGCCATACTGGCGCTCCCCAAAAATCCACGATGTGAAAAGAGGGGAGAGTGTGGTGTTTAATTATCCGATGGAAGAACATTTGCCGGTAGACAAACGCGAAAATTACATCAAACGCTGTGTCGGACTTCCGGGTGACACGTTGGCTGTTGTCGAAAGACAGGTTTACAACAACGGGATACCTATGGAGTTCCGCTATCGTGCCAATCCAATGTATTGGCATTATGTTGAAACAGAGGGTTTTCCTTTGAATCCACTGAAAGTAAAAGAACAGTTTGACATCAATTACCTCAATCAGGAGCAGCGCTTGCGGAATGGAGATATGGGTGATGTAAATGCCGGTGAATATTACTCAGATCAAGGAAAAGGATTTTATTTGGTTGCTATATCAGATAGCGCTATTGGCGATTTCGAAAAATTACAGCAAGTAACGAAAGTAATTCCTGTGAATGCCTTGCCTAAAGGTATTAGCTATCCTGAAGATACACCTCCAGGTCTGTTGAATTGGTATTTGGAAAACACTAACAGTGGTGCTTTTTTCCCTAATCCTCAAAGTGCTCATGGCGAAGACACCCTGGTGTTTCGCTATACAGCAGATAATTTTGGGCCTATTTACATTCCAAAAGCAGGAGATAAAATTGTCATGAACTACGAAAATTTCATGCGTTACGGACGAGCAATTCGGGTGTATGAGGGCAATGATATTTCACTAAATCCAGATAAAACCGTTTCCATAAATGGTCAATTAGCAACAGATTATACCTTTAAGATGAACTATTATTGGATGATGGGCGACAATCGTCATAATTCTCTGGATAGCCGGTTTTGGGGTTTTGTTCCCGAAGATCATATTGTAGGTAAACCGGTATTTATTTGGATGAGTTATGATAAGTACGCCAAAAAATTCGGCGACCGAATTCGTTGGGAGCGCGTCTTCACTACCGTTCATTTTGATGGTCCAAGGCGTTCGTATTTCATTCCATTTATTATTCTAGTTGTATTGGGTACAGTGCTCAATTCCAAATGGAAAAAGAAAAAAGCCAATGCCTCCAAATAATGCATTGAACCTTCCTACCGCATACGCGCCTCCAATTCGTTGGATGGCGCTTTTTCTTTTCCATCCCCAAGTGAAGCTAGAGCTTTGGGAAAATTTTCAACGGGCTACTATTCGCAATCGTTGCGCTATTGTTACCTCCCAAGGTGTGCAACAGTTAACTATCCCGTTGCAAGGAGGACGGCACCAAGGCGTTATTCACGAGGTACGCATTAGTTATGCCGAAGATTGGCCAAAACAACACCTCAAAGCTTTGCGGACCGCTTATTCCAAATCCCCCTTTTATGAGTTTTTGGAGTATGAGCTTCAGCAAGTACTCACCCAACAATATGAGTTTCTTTGGGAATGTAATGCGGCCGTTATCAACATGTTTCTCGATTGGTTGCAATATCGCGTGCCGCTGCCGATCACAAGTCATTATGAGGGCTTACAACCTGTTTTTCAAAGCAAATTTTTTTGGGAGCCCAATAAAATACAGCAAAAACTACCCTATAATCAAGTTTTCGACGAAAGTCAACCCTTTGTTGGTAATTTGAGCGCCTTGGACTTATTTTTTAATGTGGGTCCAGAAGCG
>JAIULY010000033.1 GCA_022565875.1 Schleiferiaceae bacterium
GTTTTTTTTAATGTAAGGGGCGGCGTGTTCCGGTGACTACCCTGGGTTATTCATTGCACGATCTTTTTTTGGAACACTAAGTTGAAGGAAGTGCGCACGAAGGTTCACGAAGGATAAACCGAATCGACAAATCGACAAATCGACGAATCGACAAAAGTTACCCGTGCCACACAGTGCCCCCCGTGAACACCGTGGTGAAAAAACTACCCGAGTGGTTTGGGAGTTAGGCGCGGCGTTTTAGCTACTGCGTTTGGTTAATTCATTTTACATGTATTTACGGATTGGTTTAAAGTTAAAAGTTTAAGTTTTAACTTACTTTTTAAACTTTAAACTAAAAGTACTTGATAGCTAGTAGATTAGGGGCAGCGTGTTGCGGTGATTACGTTGGGTTATTCATTCTTCCATTATTTCCAAAGTGGTTTAAAGTTGAAAGTTTAAGGTTTAACCCACTCTTTAAACTTTAAACCTTAAACATTAAACCAAAAGTATCTATAATTTAGGAGGTTAGGCGCAGCGTGTGTTCCGGTGATTACGTATTCATTACTCCATTCGATAACAAATCAAACTACCATCCGTAGCCCCTACAATCAAAAGTTGCGACCCTCCTTTATCAAAAGCACCAACAGTGAAAGGTGTTGCCCCGTAAACGGGGAAGCCGGGTTGGAGCTTGCCAAGGTTGTCATAAAGCCAAATCTGATTGTCAAACAATGAGCCCGCACCTACGAAATAACCTTTGTTTCTCTCAAAAATGTATGGCCCAATCTCAATTTCCATTGGCGTGCGTACTTCCCAAGGTTGTTCGCTATCTTTCCATTGCAACTTTCGATCTCCCGCAAGTAACAATCCATCGTTGCGGGTAAGAAGCACTCCCGCATTGCCAAGCCCAGCGTCTAAGCTATCTATCTTCCCATTGAAAAACAAATTGAGCAATTTACCGGAGGCTGTCAGGCCTATCAATCGCGCATTGTCTGGATTTTTACCATCCACCAAAAACAATTCTCTTTGCGCCAATGAAAAAGTTCCAGGAATGGCTACGCGATCCTCCCCTTTGCGATTCAGCAACCGCACTTTTCCAGCAGACTCAACTACCAAAATATAATCTTTCGTCCCTACCAAAATGTGCCTCGGAATTTGCTTGATGTCACTCACGGCGTTGTTGAAGCTCCAACCGCGCACAGGCGCCCCGTCTACTCCATAGTTTAATAACCTATTGCCGCAAGGCACCACAAAACGGTAATTGCGATTCTTATCATAATCAAAAACTCCAACGCCTGCGGTAGCTGCAGTGGGCAACTTCACAGGAAAAGGGGCCACGTTGTTGCCATTCCTATCGAGCACATAGAGATGTGTGGCCGTATTGAAAACCAACTGCAACTTGTTGTTTTTGAGAATATCAATTTGATTGACCTCTCCCAAAATTACGGCATCCAACTGGCGTTTCCACAAGATACTCCCAGCATTGTCTATCAAGTAAATCCTGTTGCTCTCGTCTTGTAAAAAGATTTCTTGATTTTGGGTATAATGGTTTTTCACCCAAGTGGGTTGCAAAGCTACTTTGCTCTGCAGCGGTGTTACCCATTGTCTTCGCGCATCGGTTTCTGTTTCCGTTTTCTTAATAGCAATAATATTGGTAAATGCTGCTTGATCACTCACTCTAAAATGTGCACCAAACCACTTGACATCGCTCAGGGCTTCGGCTTTTTTACCCCAATCATTAGCTACTGAATTCTCAAAAAGCAGCACGCCATACTGTGCACTAGCCGGATGGGTCCCCGCTGTCCAAATGTGCCCCCTCCCGGGAAATTCATTGGCAAAAGATTTAAAACTAAGATCATTCGCCAAAGTCTTATCCGCTAACCAATCGTTAATCAGTCCTTTGATTTGATCATAGGTATTGCCAAAAACCAAATAGTTTTCCCATGTTACGAGGTACACATCGTTCATCCCCCAAAACAATTGGCCTAGGGTATGGGGCAAAAGGCTCGAAACACCAAGTCGATAAACCGGCAGTCCTCTGTAATTGTCGATTTGTGTAGTCCCTGAAATACTAGTGAAGTCTTTTACAGCTTTCTCGCCATCAGGGGTGGCCATGTAGGCAAACTTATAGGTATACAAATCTGGTTTCTTGCTTTCGGTATAAAAAATACCCCATTCATTTTGAATGTGCTTTTGAAAGAGTTGGGCGGCATCAAAACCCAAATCCTCCTGATGGCGTCTATAGGTGTTGCCTTTGTTGTGGTAATTTAAAAACTCGATATAGCTACGTTGGTATTGTGCAAAATTTTCTACACTCAACGCAACAAAGGCTGCGGTTTGTAATGGCATAATCTCCTGCGCCTTGAAGGGCTTGGGGCCGTTTTTCTTAAAAGTACTCAGGTAGTTATAACTCGAGTCGTTGTACAGTGTAATACCACTGAGCAACAGTTGGTCTTTCTTGCCCGAAAAGTCAAACGCAGACCAAGAGCCAAACGAGCGCAACCAATGGTGACCCGTTTTTGGCATAGCCCACTCACTAAAAGCAGGCAGCACATCAAAATTCAATAAAACATTTACAGCATCTCTTTTATTGATGCTCTCAAATGCTTTGGAAAAATAAGGGTCGTTTGATATTTTTGCCGGAGAATCAATTTGTTTGATTACTTCTTCAATCAAATTCTCACTGGTGCTAACTGTTAACACACCCTTGTAAGTGGCATAGCTCCACGTGTTTTGGTCTTTGGTTTTAATGGTGATAATATCGGTGTCTTCGTATTTGCGTTTATGGGTTTCCTGTCCTAATTTGCGAAATTGACGCAGCACACTGCGCTGCTCCTCGGCTATCCAAACCACCTCATACTTACGCCCACCAGAGATGTGTACCGCAGCAAGAGCGGGAACAACAATCTTTTTACCTGTTGAATCTTGAAGTAATCCTTCCAATGGCAGCAGTGCCTTTTTCCAGCTTGCGAAAGCTTGTAAGGTGTCCAAAGAAATTATCACCGGGTTTTCTATCAAACTATTCAACCCTTTGGAAACATCTTGAAACCGGATCACCACGGATGACTTAGCGGGTACGGCATCTAATAGCTCAACCACGGAACCAGCATCTCTTTTGCAAGCTGAAAAAGTTGAGAAAAAAACAACTAATAAACTGAAAAATAGAAAACTGCGAATCATAATGTCGTGGGTGAAATTGTTGGCAAAAGTAGCACTATAAGCCCATTACAAAAAACTCGAAGCAAGTATTTATCACTACTTTATAAACCAAAGCCCCCTTTTGATGTCTGGAACAAAAAATTTCAAGACAATTTACAACCATTCAGTGCTGTCAAAATCTTCTCGGTTGCGAATTACGCTTCAACTATTTAGAAAATGTTTCCATTGTACATTCTCCATTAGCTGAAACACAACACAGCCCTCAAGTAGTTAACATCTGGTTTGCAGTCATATAACCACTATTCAAAAAGGGTCTGCCATTGATATTCTCAAAAAACAGAATCAAAAGTGGTCATAAATCAAATAGAAAATTATCTTTGCGCCCCCCGTAGGTATAGCACGGGTTTTTTTATGTTAATAATCTGAATAATAGACTATGGAAAATGTGATTTACTTAGTTCCTTTGCTCGGCGTTGTCGGGATTGTGGTGATGGCCATCAAGTCGGCCTGGGTTTCTAAGCAAGATGCCGGTGATGCTGGCATGCAAGAATTAGCCAAATATATTGCCGATGGGGCAATGGCCTTTTTGAAAGCGGAATGGAAAGTGCTCACTTATTTTGTGATTATCGCCGGTATTCTTTTGGCTTGGTCGGGCACCTTGGTTGAAACTTCTAGCCCCGTTATTGCCATTTCCTTCATTATAGGTGCGGTGCTCAGTGCTTTCGCCGGTTGGATCGGTATGAATATCGCCACCAAAGCCAATGTGCGCACCACACAGGCCGCTCGCACAAGTCTCTCCAAAGCTTTAGCCGTTTCTTTTAATGGCGGTACGGTAATGGGCCTTGGTGTGGCAGGATTAGCTGTGCTAGGTATGGGTTCCTTGTTTATTGTGTTTTATCAAATGTACGTTGTTTCTCAGGGCGCTAGTGTAAATGGTGTGGAAATGGAAACAGCACTTGAGGTATTAGCTGGCTTTTCTCTAGGCGCTGAGTCTATTGCGCTTTTTGCTCGTGTAGGTGGTGGTATCTACACCAAAGCAGCCGACGTTGGCGCCGACCTTGTTGGTAAAGTAGAAGCGGGTATTCCCGAAGACGACCCACGCAACCCTGCTACCATTGCAGATAATGTGGGGGATAATGTGGGTGATGTAGCCGGTATGGGCGCCGACCTTTTCGGGTCTTACGTGGCTACCATTTTGGCTACCATGGTGCTCGGTCGAGAAATCGTTTCTGTTGATGATTTTGGCGGTATTGCTCCGGTATTGTTGCCCTTGCTTATTGCCGGTATGGGATTGATTTTCTCCATTGTTGGAACGCTCTTCGTGCGTATTAAAAATGAAAATGACGACGTACAAAAAGCCCTAAACCTTGGAAATTGGTCTTCCATTGTGTTGACAGTAATTGCCTCCTTCTTCTTGGTAAATTATTTATTACCAGAGGGCGAACTCGTTCTGCGGAATTTTGCCTTTACTAGAATGGATGTCTTTTGGGCCATTTTTGTGGGACTTATTGTTGGTGCTTTGATGAGCATTATTACAGAATACTATACCGCCATGGGCAAAAAGCCTGTTTTGAGTATCGTAAAACAATCTTCAACGGGTCATGCTACAAATATCATAGCCGGCTTAGCCGTTGGTATGCAATCTACTGTATTGCCTATATTGGTTTTGGCCTCAGGTATTGTTGCCTCATACGCCTTTGCCGGTCTATATGGTGTGGCCATTGCCGCAGCAGGTATGATGGCTACTACGGCGATGCAATTGGCCATTGACGCTTTCGGCCCAATTGCCGATAATGCGGGCGGCATTGCTGAAATGAGCGGATTGCCAGAAGAAGTAAGAGATCGCACCGATAAACTCGACGCTGTAGGGAACACCACTGCCGCAACGGGTAAAGGTTTTGCCATCGCTTCAGCTGCATTGACAGCCTTGGCACTTTTTGCTGCTTTTGTGGGCATAGCCGGTATCGATTCTATTGACATTTACAAAGCCCCTGTATTGGGCGCGCTGTTCATCGGGGGTATGATTCCTTTTATCTTTTCATCACTGGCTATTGCTGCGGTAGGTAGAGCCGCCATGGATATGGTGGAAGAAGTACGTCGCCAATTCCGCGAGATTCCAGGCATTATGGAAGGCACCACAAAACCTGAGTACGAAAAGTGTGTAGAAATCTCTACCAAAGCTTCTATTCGCGAGATGTTGATGCCCGGCGCTATTGCCCTACTCGTTCCCATTTTGGTGGGCTTTGGCTTGAAGGATGTTTTCCCTGATGCATCCTCACCCGAAATTTTAGGTGGCTTGTTGGCGGGTGTTACGGTTTCTGGTGTGTTAATGGGAATTTTCCAAAACAACGCCGGTGGTGCCTGGGACAACGCTAAAAAGTCATTCGAAAAAGGGGTGGAGATTAATGGAAAAATGGAATACAAAGGCTCTGAAGCCCATAAAGCTTCTGTAACGGGTGATACCGTTGGTGATCCTTTTAAAGATACTTCCGGTCCTTCTATGAACATCCTTATCAAGTTGATGTCCATCATGGCACTCGTAATCGCTCCACACATTCGCGTGGCTGATGGTCACAACCACGGCAATCATGGGGCTACATCTGTTAAAGAATACACCATTCCAAATCAAGGCGTAAGTGGCACCTTGTCGAGCTCCTCTAAAGTGCAAATCATCAATCCCGGTGGAGAAAGTAGAGGCGCTGCCATTATCGCTGAAGGTGGTATTTACACAAATGGCGGCCATGTAGAAGGCTTGAAAATGCGTTTCAATGCAAATAAAGTATTCAGCAAAGCGTTTAGCCACCTCGAGCAGGAGGTAGACCCCATCTTTTATGCAGAAAACTATCAGGTTATGGATAATGGATTATACATGTCAGACGGCAGGTTAGTAGCGATAGATGGCGAAGAAATTCCCGCGCTTTTAGAATATCGCGTTATCGGCAACGATCGCATTGATGCCAAACTCATCATTGACGTGGAATAAAGCAGATAACCACATTACTAATTGAAAAATCCCAATAGCCATATTGGGATTTTTTTTTGTGTAATGAATAATCCCTTGTGAATCTGACCCAAGAGACTCAGCCCAATGATAATGGAGATATAGCTAATTTTCGGGGCGGCATCACAAGACTAACTACATGTTGAAAGGATAAGGGAATTAAAAGCTAGTTGGCGTCTGACACGAAAAAGCTTCTTGAGACGTATAATACTTGAGCCTGCTCCGAAAAGGATGATTTCGATCAAAATCGACGCAGAGGGAATTTTTAGACCGGAGCTAACTAATTGTTAGTGAGGATTCAAAAATCTCCCGACAAGTCAGCGTTTAACGGAAAGGGACTTTTCTGAGGGGGGGCAACATTTTTAAAGCTGAAAAACCTACTAATCAATGGCATACTACCCCAAGCAACCAACAATAATCTATTTGGCAAATCTGTTAAACAGGGGTTTAGATCAAGGCGGCGCTATTTTAAAAAAAAACCACCGAGTAACAAGTACTCAGTGGCTTTTCTATCTTTAAAACTATATCTCGCTTACTGCACTACAACTTTGTAAGTAGTAAACAAACCATCCTCGTGCGTCAACTGCATGAGGTAAACTCCTTGTGCCAATTGCTCGATATTAATTTGCTGTCGTGAACCATCAAACTGGATGGTGCGCTGCATAATTTGCTGTCCGTTTGTATTTAACAAAACTAACGTGGCCTTTCCTATCGCGCTGCTCTCCAAGTAAATATTGTCCGACGCTGGATTGGGGAATACGCTAACAAATGTTTCTTTTGTCAAATTATCGACACTTACCCCTTTTGGACCGCATACAACTTCATCAACAGAGCAAGTAACCAACCGGATTAATGGTGAGGCGAAATTTCTGCTGCCTGTAAAGCGTGCAAAATACCTGGGAGCTATTCCCGCTCTAGTGGTATAATACAATGTAGACAACCCTGGCTGATCTACTGTTTGGTCGTTACCCAGAATTATGGGGTTTGTAAGTCCATTACTGAATAACACTACCTCCGTGTAATAAGATCCAGTAGTCAGAAAAACGGGCTCACCATTGGCATCCGTAAGATCTATGTACATGAAATTATTGTCTACATCGTCTTGAGTTACAACATGTGTTCCTATGGCTATTGGATTGGCCGTTACGGGAAATCCGTTTGTCAACGACAATCCTGCCGTGTCACGTATAAAAACCTCAACCGCACCTCCGGGGACCGTTGTGCTCGACAACCAAACCCAAACTCCATATACGTATTCGTCAGCCAATAAATCCATGCGTGGCATAAACGCGCAAGCATCTTCACCAAAGGTTGCATTGGTGCCTATCAAATTGTTTATTTGCCCAAAGTCTGGCCCGAGAAGGGTGTCTGTCACAAAAAAGGTCAAACTATCGCGGGGCACACCGTAGTTGTTAGTTCCATTAATTGTGTCACTCAATATATTATAGACCGCTGTGAATGTACCTCTCGTCGCTGGTGTCCATGTATTTGTTGTGAGATCGGCAAAGGTAAGCGTATCAAATGGCGCTAGAATCGGGGTAGAAGGCGAGATTAATGTGGTAACCAGATTGTTCATGCCATCAAAAATATCCACCTCTAACCGAACGTTTGTCTGCGGATTTTGTCCAAGATTGAACGCATTGGCATCAAATACGATCTCGCGATTTTGCTTAAACGCCATGTTGCCATACTTTGCATTTCCATTCAACCCTGCGTGATTGGGGCGATAAATAATATCTGTTGGTGGTGCTCCTTGGTACGTGGTTAAGGCCATGCCATGTGGTGGCGCTTCGGAAATGGATAAATCATCAATCATCCAAAAATACACACGCACATCCCAACCAAAAGCCAAATACACATTTTGAGTAGGGCCCGTTGCCGCACTAATGGGCAAACTAATAAACTCGGGATTGGCTGACGCCGTATTGTTAGAGGCGTTGCCCTTGACATTGAAATTTGTCCAGTTGATGGAATCTGTACTGACCTTCACAATCATATCCACATTGTTGTTGAAACGAAAGGATTGCTGAAAATCTAATACCAGATTTGCATAAGTGGCTCCCAAATCTATTTTGTTGGTGTAGATGTATGAGTTGCAATACACATAATTGCTCGACGGCTGTCCATGGGTATGGTGGTTTGCAGAATCGGGGTCGTTGATCAAAAAGCCATTGGCCGCCGTGGTGGATTGAATGGCATTGGTTCCTGATACGCCCTGGTTGCCGTTGAAAAACCCTGCAGACCCTACAAAAGTGTGCTTCCACGGATTGATGCCGCTCGCGTCGTCTACTATCCAACCCGCAGGAAATCCGTTGCCAAAATCTTCTGTCCAAAGAGGAGTTGCCTCAATACCGTTGCCAATTGCTTTTGGAAAAGCTGTGCGCTGCTTGGCTTGACCCCAACTGATGTCATCTACTTCATTATCCGAAGCATTGTCTTGTGAATATGCAGTGAATGCAAAGCAAATTGCACCAATGCCGAGTAAAATTTTTTTCATAATGTTTGTTTTTGCTCTAAATTATTAACGAATAGTTTCTAATTGATAACTACCTCAATCAATCACTAAAAGTATTCATTTATTTGAAACCACAAAGCACTATCGAAAAAGTTTATTCAACTTTCTTTCAGGCGTTTTTCTATGTAGTTGGAGTTCATCAACGCAAGTAGCCCCATGTATTTTAATTGAAACTGCAAAAGTTGCCCAACTTGATATTTTTTTGGATTGTCGTGAAGGTCAATCACAACCATATCTGAACTCGCACCCAACACTTCCAAATCGTTGTCCACAGGAAGGAGATACTTGGGGTCAACGTCGAGCAATCCAATGTCAATGATAGCGCGACAACTTGTTTTGCCGAAAAGCTCCGGATCGATATCCACCACTTCGCCTTGTGGATTTGCCGCTAGGTTACCTGTTGGCACCTGAGGTTTTTCATGCATTTCGATAATCTCTGCGAAAAGTGTGAATACGTCGTCATGCATGCCGGGAATGGTGCTTTCTGTAAATAAATCTGCCCCAAAATACAGCGTTTCACCCACCCTAAAATGGTTGATCCCTTCTGGCAATTGATGATTGAGTAATAGTGGAATCGTAACGGAAGTACCCGCTGACACCCACGGTATTTTTTTGTTGAATTTGAGTTCAATGATTTGCTTGTACAAACTCAGTTGAATCAACTTGTCTGCCGATGGCATCACCCCACTCAAGCAATTGAGATTGGTACCCAACCCAATGATTTCTATATTGGGCAACTCAAAAATACTGTCATAAAAATCTACCAAGGCCTCCCCCATCACACCTTCGCGAAGGTCACCCGTCTCTATCATTATGATGATTTTATGCACTTTATCTTGCTTAACGGCCTCTTCACTCAGCCATTTGATCGTTCTATACTCGGTGTTTAAGCTCACATCTGCCCACCGCACAACGGATGCAATGCTACGTTTAGCCGGTGGTTTGATGTAAACGGTTTGTGCGTTGGGCTGAATGTTTTTGACAATGCGCAAATTACTGACGCGAGAATCGTGAATTTCGTTGACGCCTAAATTCAATAGTTCTTGCAAATACAACCGATTACCGCACAGCAACTTGGTTACAATGCCCCAACTAATATTTCTTTGGGAAAATAGCTCCCGAAGCTTTTCAAAGTTATCGTTGAGTTTTTCTTTGTTTAATGTTAAATAAGCCATGGTTTGTATTTAGTTGATCCTGCTGCTCCGAATCTCAAGATTCTTGTTTGTTGAGCCGCATTTCGAGGTACTTGTTGGTAAACCCAAGCTTTTCGTATAAAAACTTTGCAGGGTTGTTGGGCTCCACGTGCAATGCAATATTTCCAGGAGCCTCAGCTATAGCTGTTTGCATAAGCTGTTTGCCAAAACCCTTGCCACGTGTGTCTTTGTGCATCGCAATATAGACCAATATGTGCTCGGGTATAAAACCACTCATTCCTGTATGGTTGATTACAACCGCCCCCTTGATTTCATTTTCCTGTTGGCCCACCACGGCAAAACCTCCTTGCCCCTTCCCCGGCACAAGGGCGTACTCCAAACACTTAACAATATCTTCGCGTTTATCACCATACGCATCGAGATGTACATATAAAAAATCTGCAATCTTGTCGATGGTTGAAGGCTCTAGGTTCTCGCTGTTAATGATGGCAATTTTCATAAAAAAATGTTGTTTTCTTGTTGTTTGAGAAGATGATATTGGTCACCTTCTCATCTGATTTGTAATACTTAATTTTGCAGCCTATTTAACTGCTAGTTTAAGAACATGGATCCCAACGCTGGAAAAATACAATTGATTAATCGTCTTGGTAAAGAAGCCTTGCAAGCAAAACTGGATGCCGAGACCTTCAAGCGCATCACGCTTTCTTTTTATCGATACGTCGCTATCGAAGACCCTTATGCTTTCCGGGACCAATTGTACCACATGTGGAACAACTTAAATTGCCTCGGGAGAATCTACGTTGCACAAGAGGGCATCAATGCTCAAATGAATGTTCCTGAACAGCATTGGGATGCCTTTACCGAACAATTGTACGCATTTCCAGAACTCGATAAAATCCCCTTTAAAATTGCAGTTGAAGACGATGGAAAATCCTTCCTTAAACTGACGGTAAAGGTACGAAAAATGATTGTAGCAGACGGATTAGCCCCCGGCGACTACGATGTGACCAATGTGGGAAGGCACCTTTCTGCCAAAGAATGGAATGAGGCCTTGGAGAGTGGCAACGCTATTGTAGTGGATATGCGAAACCATTACGAAAGTGAAATTGGCCACTTTAAAAATGCCATTTTACCAGAAGCAGAAACTTTCCGGGAAGAATTGCCCGAGGTATTGCGAAAACTTGAAGGACAAAAGGACAAAAAAGTATTGCTCTATTGCACCGGTGGTATCCGCTGCGAAAAAGCTAGTTCGTATTTGAAACACCACGGTTTTGAAGATGTTAATCAACTGCATGGTGGCATAATTGATTATTACCGACAAATCAAAAAAGAGGCCTTGCCCAATATGTTCCGCGGCAAAAATTTCGTTTTTGACGAACGTCTCGGCGAGCGGATCTCCGAGGAGATTATCGCAGAATGTCACCAGTGCGGCACTACTTGCGACACCCACGTGAATTGCGCCAATAAAGATTGTAACATCTTATTTATTCAATGCAATGGCTGCCATGAAACATTCAATGGTTGCTGCTCCCAAGCCTGCTCCGATTTTTTACAATTGCCAGAAGAAGAAAAACAAAAGCTGCGCGCAACAATGCCCAAGCAAAAAATCTTTCACCGGCACAAAAAACGAAAACTCTCCCCGCATTTGAGCTCTTGACAAGAAAAATGACAGAAACAAAACCGTATATTTGGTTTCAAAATGCTTCAACTTGTCAAGTAGAGTAAGGCTTTGAAGGGTTTTTTATCAGTGACCTTATTCGTGACAAATTGTATTTATTTTTACCGCCAGATAATTTTCTTTTTAAATGGATCAATATTTAACCTTTCCCCATAGACGCGCCAACAGTTTGCCTGTTCGCTTGATTGGGGTGGTACTCATGGGAATCGGTATTTTCATGATTGTGAAAACTGATTTTTGGGCAGGCAGCTTCATTCCTATTGGCTGGGTCTTACTGTCTAGTAAAAAAGGTGTGGAAATCGACAAAATGTCTCACGAATTTCGAAACTACACCTCCTATTTGGGGTATCGCACAGGCGTATGGCATGACCTAGACAAATACCCCTACGTCACCATTGTAAAGTCCCGAAAACAACCCAAAGTAAAATATGCTAGCGCTTACGAAGATCAAGATTTCAAACACTTTTTTGATGTGTGCCTCTTGAGCAAGTCGCATAGAGGACGCGTGCATATCATCATAGGACTTGAAGAGGAGTCTGCTCGCCAAGCTGCGTTTAAGCTTGCTGATGACACCGGAAAAGAAGTGGTAGGTTATGCTCCCCCCAAACGCAAAGGTGGTCGCAGAAGTTTGCGCGACAGCAGAAAAAGAACCGCCGACGAGTAGTCTTCATCCCAAAAAGTTCGGGGTCTAAGTTGGTATAAACACACTATTTGAGAGATAGTAGAGAAAGAAATGCGATGCACATAGCGGTCAATACACGCTTTTTACGCCCCAATCGGATTGAAGGTACTGGAAGATTTACGGTAGAGATATTTCAACGCTTGGTGCGCAACCATCCCGATGTTACTTTCCACTTTTTGTTCGATGGCAAACCCGATACGCAATTTATCTTTGGCGATAATGTGGTGGCGCATAAAATCTACCCTCCTGCTCGTCACCCCCTTTTGTGGCGAATTTGGTTTTACAAAAGCTTGCCGCTACTACTGCGAAAAATCAAACCCGATGTGTTTATTTCTCCCGATGGCCTGCTGCCCAAAAAATTGGACTTCCCGACCATTCCCATTATTCACGACCTAAATTTTTTAGCCTTCCCCGAATTTTTGCCCAAACCGGTCTTTGATTTTTATAGCGCCAATTTCAAGCATGGGGCAAAAGAGGCTGATCACATCATTACCGTATCCGAATTTTCCAAAAGAGATATTGTGGAGCGCTTACATGTTCCTGACGAGAAAATCAGTGTTACGCACAACGCTGTAGACAAGAGTTTTAATCCATTTTCAGAAACTGAAAAAAAAGCCTTTTTAACAGCCAACACCAACGGAAAACCTTATTTTCTCTACGTAGGCGCCGTGAATCCTCGCAAAAACCTAGAACGAACCCTATTGGCATTTGATGCTTTTGCGAGTGCTTCAGTAACACCCATCGACCTGTATCTCGCCGGCGCAGAAATGTATCAATCTGACCGTGTAAAAACTGTTCTCCAAAATTTAAAAAACAAGCACCGCGTACACTTGTTGGGTTGGCTTTCCGACACAGCCTTGCGAAAGTGGCTGGCTGGGGCCAATGGCTTTATCTACACCAGTTTGTACGAAGGTTTTGGAATCCCTATTTTGGAGGCTTTTGCTTCAGGGGTGCCCGTTTTAACTGCAAATACAAGTGCCATGCCTGAAGTCGGCGGCCCCGCTGCTTTTTATGCCAACCCTTCGTCCGTGGAGAGTATTACTAAAGGTCTTCACACCTTACTAGCAGACGGAAAAACACGAATACATGCGGGTTTTGAACAAAACAAACAGTTTTCTTGGGACAAAAGCGCTGCCCATCTGTGGGAGGTTTTATTACATGTTCAAAAAAATAAAATACAATTCTAGCCATGAAAATTGCATTTGACGAAAAGGTGATTGAGGCAGGGTGCGATGAAGCAGGACGCGGCTGCTTAGCAGGGCCTGTAGTTGCCGCAGCGGTAATTTTACCGCAAAGCATCCAGCTCCCCTACCTGAATGACTCCAAAAAACTCTCAGAAAAAAAACGCTTGCAACTGGAGGTCGCCATTAAAACACAAGCAATAGCTTGGGCCGTTGGGCTAGTATCCCCACAAGAAATTGATGCTATTAATATTCTCAACGCATCATTTTTAGCCATGCATCGCGCCTTAGATCAATTGGCCGTAGTACCAGAACTGTTGTTGATAGACGGAAACCGCTTCACCCCCTATAAAGAAATTCGGCACGAATGTATCATTGGTGGTGACGGTAAATTTGCCGCCATTGCCGCAGCCTCCATCCTTGCCAAAAGTGAGCGCGATCGTATCATGGCTGATTTGCATGCGACTTATCCAGCTTACTGTTGGAGCCAAAACAAAGGCTATCCAACCCAAGCACACCGTCAAGCTATTGCTCATTTCGGGGCATCTGAACACCATCGCAAAAGCTTTACCTTACTTAAAAAAATTGAGGGGTAGGCTATTTCAGTACCACCAAAACCTTTAAGACACCTCGCCAATGACGACCAGCATTTCTAAGTTGGGCGTTGGCTTGCCGCCAAAGTCTTCTATGGTAATGGCAAAGGCTTGTGGTGCTTCTACTAAAGCCATATTGAGCACAGGCATCGCTGTACTGCCATCAAAAACCCCAAGATCTGTTGGTGTCCCGTCTACAATGGCCCAAAGTTGGTATTGCTTATCAGAGGGTATAGCAGGTAAATTACCCGTACTTAATAGCACCTCTTTCGACTCCGGATTCCAACTCACCAAAGCAGTTGCGTTAGGCAGACGCGTAGGATTGTTGGGAACGGCTCCCAAAGTAATCAATCGGTTAGATGGACTATACAGGGAGGAGAGCATACGACTGGCACTGCGATACTGCAATTCGATCTCTCGCGCAATTTGTTGCACGGTATCTATCTGTCGTTGTTGCCCCGTAAGCAGTTGCTCTTGCTGTGTGATAACAGTAGATTGCCGATACACAAAAAAGGCCAATACGATGCTAGCCGCTGCGGTTAAAATGACCAGATATTGCGTGTTTTTCTTTTGAGAAGTTTTGGGAGGGTCAACGGAATCACTTGCCGGGGGAGCCGATTCTTTTACTACCTGCATGGCCGGTCGGTCGGGGAGTTGCGCCTCAATGGCATCCCATAAATGACTTGGAGCAGGTGGCGCGTCCTGAATTAAGAAACCTTCAAAAGCCTCTTCCAAACGATGAAGCTCGGCTTTAATCTCAGGATAAATTTTTGAAAGACAGGCCACCTCTTGACGCTCTTGTTCAGAACACGTATCTAATACGTACTCTTCCAAAATTCCAGATGCTATGTATTCTTTAATGTTCACGGTGTGGCTTCAAAAATTCGTTTTAACTCTTTCATTGCGGCGCGAACACGTGTTTTTATAGTGCCTAAGGGCAACGCTAACTCGTCTGACGCCTCTTGGTGGGTACGACCTTTAAAATACAATATGTCGATTACTTGTTGCTGTTCGGGAATGAGGCTGTTGACATGCTGATGGATATCGAGCGTGTCTGGATTCTGCCCCATATGACTATCTCGTTCATAATTACTTACGATGGCTTCGCTGCTTTGGATTTCATAGCGCACACTTTTTTTCCTCAAAAAATCAATGGCTGTGTTTTTCACAATGCGGGCCATCCAAGTAAAAAGCCGGCCTTTGCTTTCGTCGTAATGACTTATATTGTTCCAAATCTTAATCATGGCTTCCTGCAAAATATCTTGCGCCACCTCATCCGACGTGACTACCTTTTTTGCAAGGCTGTAGAGTGCTCCGCCATACTTGTCGTAAAGCGCTTTAAAGGCAATTTTATCACCTGATTTTACAGCGTCTAACAGCTGGCTTATTTCGTGGTTCTCATCCATATTATAGTCAACAAAGAAACACTTTTTTTCTGTTGTGCGAAAGTGTAAACACTATTTTTATCGTGCTGGTGCGCAGCTGTTGTCGTTTTTTTTTGACTAGCCTCAATTCGATATCTATGTCTGTTTACCTCAGAAAAACAACTTGTTTGGGCGGCTCGCGCTATTAATTGGCCAAAACACAAGCCACACTACTCTTCCCACCGCGCTGTTTCTGTACTTGTATTTGCGTGGGTATCCGTTCTTTCATTTCACTCACGTGCGATATCACCCCTACTTTTCTACCATCGTGGTGCAACCGCTCTAAAGCATCCATGGCTATGGTTAGTGTATTGACATCCAAACTACCAAAGCCCTCGTCAATAAACAAGGAAGTTACCTTAATGCGATTGCTTGACAAGGAAGCTAACCCAAGCGCTAGCGCCAAGGATACTAAAAAGGATTCTCCGCCACTTAGTGAAAATACGGTACGAACTTCATATCCCATGTCTTTGTCTAATACCTGCAACCCTAAAGTTTCTGGAATGCGCTGCAATTCGTAACGGTTATTTAAAATGTTTAAGTGACTATTGGCATAGCGCAGTAAAATATCTAGGGTGTACTCTTGGGCAATGCGCTTGAACTTATCGCCCTCCGCTGACCCTATTAAATCTTTTAATCGCCCCCAATCTTCTGTAATCTCACGCTGCTTTTCAATGGCATGTAAAATACGCTTCAACTGTTGTTTGTTCTTTTGGTCATCTTGTAATTGCCGGTTTAAGTCCCCATTTTCTTCATGATAGCCACTGCTTTGAACCTTTAATGTGTTGCATTGAACTTTTAGTTCTTCTAACGGAACTTTTGAGGTAGGTTTGGATTCATGCTCGCGCAATTGCTTTTGCCGCTCCTCCAAACTCGCCTGTCGCTGTATTACGCGATTGTCTATTTCTTGCAACGCAGCGGCTAAATTCGCCTGCCAGTCTGATGGCTTGTCTAGCAACGTGGCAAGCGATTCAAATGTAAACGTTGTCTGCTGCTGTGCGTTGAACTTAAAAAGCCATTCTTGAAGCTGCTTTTGTTGGGTCACTTCCTGCGCTACTAGTTTTTCCAATTGCTTGTGGAGCTGCTCAAGAGTAGTTTGTGTTTTTAGCCATTGGTCCTTTGTTCGCGTAGTTTCTTGATGCGCCTTTTCAAAATTTTCTTCAGCGGTTTTGAGTTGATGGGCAAACCCTTCTTTCACGTGTTCAAGAGCTCGCCCATCAAAAAGACCTTTTCGCTCAACTTCAAGGGTTTGTAGCGCTTTCTGCAAAGTAGCTACTTCAACTTCGTTTTCCCGAACAGTATGTTGTGCTTCTTTTTCTTGTTGTGTAATGTACTGTATCTCACTAGTCAATACGTCTACTGCTTGTTGTGCTTTCACCAGAGTAGCTTCGTTTTTCTGATAGGCGTCCACAAATTTGCGCAAGCGATCTTGAAAGCCCACGGGGTTACTTTTCCAGTTCTCTAGCCAATCTTGACTTTCAAAATATGGTGTGAGCTCAGCAACGACAACTGTAACTTTTTTATTGATTTGTGCGGTTCTTTCTTCTTGCACCTTTTGTCGTTCCAACGCTTGTTCTGTTTGCACCTCTGCTTCTCTTGTTGCCGTTTTTAATTCTTGCCAAATAGAACGGGCGGCTTCTGATGCTTCTCGCGATTTTTCATAAGCCGCTTTTGCCTGTTGGAGGTGCTCCATCTGAATGGCAATCTGGTTGCTTGCTGTTTGCAAGGTGGCAATGTGCTGGTCCATTGTATCCATTCGCTCCGCTTCAGGCCAAGTTACTGCTTTCTTGAATCCCGAAAAAGCTTCCCATTGCGGGGTTTCCTTGTCGATCGCTTCTCGGTTTCGGGCAATTTGAAGGTCGATTCCTTGGAGCTGCGTTTCCAAATGACCAAAAGTAGCGGTGTCACTATTGTGCTGCGCTCTTGCTTGATCTACTGTTTTTGTAATCGCTTCAACGTTTTCTTGCAACCTCTTGAAAACGGCATCTAGTGCTGGAATCTCCCCTTCCATATACGGATGGTGTGTACTACCACAAACCATACAAGGCGCACCCGGAATCAGCTGCGTTCGCAAAACATCCGTGTCTTTAGCTGCTGCTAATCGGGCAAGGTCTAGGGCTTTTTGTGCAGCTTGTTGCTCGGTTTGCAGTTGCTGAATGTAACCCGTGCTGCTCTCTATTCGGTGACCAACAGTGTTTTTTTCGGTGGTTACCTTCTCTTTTTGATGCTCTAGCTCGCTTAAGTCTTGTTGCAATCGGTACAGATTTTTCCACCGGACTGCTGCATCACGCCATGTGGCTAATGCTTCCTGCTTCTCTGCTTGTAATTGGTGAAGCTTTTTCTCATCAAATTCGGGAATAGCTGCCTTAGTTTCGTGAGTAATCTTTTCTAA
Source organism: Schleiferiaceae bacterium (assembly GCA_022565875.1). Classification (GTDB taxonomy): domain Bacteria; phylum Bacteroidota; class Bacteroidia; order Flavobacteriales; family Schleiferiaceae; genus JAIULY01. The sequence goes on from JAIULY010000033.1 coordinate 17,756, forward strand.
ATGTGCTAACTCCGCCTCTTTTGTGTGCAGTGCTTCAGCATTCTTCCCTCGCAACTTTTCAGCTGCTTTGTAGCTAGCTGTTGCTTTGCTACTTTGATCTTGTGCCTCTTTCTTTTCTAGCCAATGCGACTGTAAGTCAGTCAGTTTTGCCTGAATCACAAGATGATGGTCTACCAACGGTAATTTACTGGCGTGATTTTCTTTATACAATTGACTATTGAAAAGCGTGTTCTTTACATCAGCTAATTCCGCGCTTTTTTCAACTAGCTTTTTGTTTGTCGATTGCGCTAGTGCTGTGTGTTTTTTAGCTTCAATCTGTAGTTTCTTATACGTTTGGGTTTTTTCTTCTATTTGCACATCAAGACGCTGTGCTTGTTCAAGTAAGGGTTGTGCTAACTCTAGTTCGCGTTTGGTGTTCACCACTCGAGTTTGCAAAGCCAATTGGTTAGCATCACTTTCAGTTACAGCTTTTTGGAGGCGCACTACCTCTCCCTCTATTTGGTGAATTTCTTGTGTTAAACCCTTGCACTGTTGCTGCGTTTGGACATGCGTTTCTAGTAAATTTTTTGCCGGTTGAGCTGCCATAAACCACTGTAGCTCTTGTCGCTCCACCTGTGTTGCCTCTTCTGCTTTTTTAGCTTCCGCTAATGCTGTAACGGCCTCCGACACTCGAGCGTTGAATTGCACTCCATCTAGATGCCATTTGATTTCACTATCCATTTGCGCCAGTTGTTTTTCAACCACCTCAATACGCTCTCGCAGCTCCACTTTACGCTTTTCAATAGTTTCAATTTCCTCAGATGACAAAATCACAACGCCCTTTTGCTGTAATTCCATCTCTTTAAGCTGCTGTTCTTCCGTTTTATGCCGATCGAAAATTTTCTTGGAAATTTCCGAGTAAATCTCGGTTCCAGTTAATTTCTCCAGCAAATCAGCCTTTGCGGTTTTATCAGCTTTTAAAAACGCGGTAAACTCTCCTTGCGCTAACAACACACTGCGAGTGAATTGCTCAAACGTCAAGCCAATTAAATCTTGTATGAGCGCTTCTAGTTCTCGCTTTTTCCCTGGAATAGGTCGGTTGGAATTTAAGTTTACTAACGCTGTTTCAGGCGCTTGCAAGCGACCATCGGGTTTGTTTCGCGCTCGGCGAATGCTCCAAGTAGCTTTATACGGAATGCCGTCTTTTGCCACAAACGAAACACTTGCCTGTCCGTGTGCCGCGCCACGGTGCAAAATGGCTGCCGGGTCGTTTTGCGATAGGGTGGTACCACCCACATCTTGCAAATTTACACCTGTCTCTTTTGCACCATGGTAACGCGGTGTTTTGCCGTATAACGCCAAGCACAACGCATCCAAGATGGTAGACTTACCAGAACCTGTAGGCCCAGTAATGGCGAAAATTCCTGCCGAGACAAGGGGTTCTTCTTGAAAATTGATAAGATGAGACCCCGAAAGCGAGGCGAGATTTTCGATTTCTATAGCAAGTATTTCCATGAGTTTCCGGCGTTATTAGGAGGGGTTGGCGGCAATTTCATTCACGACTTCATTGAACAAGGTAACCAATGTATCGGGTGGAGGACTATTGTACTTCGACGTGTAAACCCGTGTCATGATATCAATGGGCTGCAACGACTCTATGCTTGGGATGATTTCATCTGTTGTGGCTTCTCCATTGCTAATCGCTTTGATGCGTTTGAGGTTAATTGAAGCCAATCGCACAGATTTACCTTCCAATGCCGCTTCAATCTTGGCGCGCAAACCAGGTTCGGGTTGATCTTCTAAAACGCGCACCTCTAAATAAGGCGGGGTCTCATAGTCAGGGAGTTCGTTTAAGGCTTGTAAAACAGTAGTTAAAACACTGTGTTTGGCGGGAACAGATACCACAGGGATAGCAATAGGGACCTCCAAAAAAGAGAGATCAGATAGCGTTTCGTTTTCTAATGTGAAACAAACCACTTGGTGTTTGTAGTTGCGCTCGGTAAAAGACATGGGTATTGGGCTGCCGCTGTAGCGAATGGTGGGTTTACCAATTTGCTGCGCTTTGTGAATATGGCCCAAAGCCACATAAGCCAAGTCGGGATGAAACGCCGAGGCCGCAATGGATTCAACACCGCCCATAATGAGGCGCTCCTTCGCGTCCATGTCTGTGATTTCCGCTTTCTGAGCATGCAAATGACCCATCGCGATAAGCGCTTGATGTGGTTGACGTATTGTCAAGGCATTTTGAGCTGCCGCGTCATAAAATGCAGCCACACCAGCCCCATAGGGAGATTCGGCATCCATGAGATGCGGGTAGTCGCCAACCCGCAAAAAAGGAATCGCCAAACACCATGCAGCGATGTCCCCCTTGCTGTTTTTCAACGGAATGGTCAAGGCATCGTAATCTATGGCGCCCGCATCATCCCGCTGGACAGTGCCCACAATGTGAATGTTGGAGTTTTCTAACAATGGCTTAGGCGCCTCCAAGCGCGTGGGGCTATCGTGATTTCCGGCGGTGATAATAATTTGCAATTGGGGTTGTTGGGCCGTTGCGCGTTGCAAAAACTGGTAAAACAACTTAATCGAGTGTGCCCCGGGATTGGCTTGATCAAACACATCACCGCTGATGAGGAGCGCATCGGCTTGTTGCTGCATCAAAATCGACAACAACCAATTCAAAAAAGCTTCGTGTTCTTGAGTGCGATCGAAGTCGTGAAACAATTGTCCGATATGCCAATCTGCGGTATGTAGTATTTTCATTTTCAATAGACTATTAATTGTTTTACTAAGCTGGCGTCCTTGCGAGAAAGTGGCGGTTTAGAAACACCACAGCGCTGTGCAAAGCAGCCCTCAAGAAACAACTAAAATTTTGGTTTTCGATGCTAAATAGAGCAAATTTATTGCGCCACAACAGCTAGACCTATCAAGGTGCGATTGTGAAGCGCTCCAGTCCTGACCAGTTTCCCCGATGGTCATCTAGCGAGTGTATAATTGGATTCGCAGAGGACACGTTGTAGCTTTTTCACCTCGGGGCTCACGGGGTGCGCTGTGTAGCACGGGGAGTTTTTTTGGAGTACCGAAACCCGGCTACAACGCGGCTTTTTTTCCACGGGGTTCACGGGGAGCGCTGTGTAGCGCGGGGAGTTTTTTCCCACGGGGTTCACGGGGAACACGGGGTAGTTTTTTCACCACGGCGTTCACGGGGAACACGGTGTAGTTTTTTCACCACGGCGGTCACGGGGAACACGGTGTGACACGGGGAATATGTATTTTTAGTTCTCAGTGTCACTCCGTGGCAAACTTCGAGCAACTTCGTGTTCCCGAAAAAGAATCGTACAATGAGTCAAATCGCCGTCGTTGGAACACCCGCCGCACCTAACTCCCCAACCTCCAAACTCCCAAACCCTATGGAAAGATGCGCGGAATGAAGAACGCTTCGTTTCCCGAGTCTGGCGGGGACAAGCTACTCCGGCTACGAATCCGTTCAATAATTGCAATTGCCATTATCGATCACCACAAA
>JAIULY010000034.1 GCA_022565875.1 Schleiferiaceae bacterium
CATCAATAAAATCAACCACTGGTTGCACGGTATTTCTCGGTAAGCTGACAAGCGTTAAACCAAAAAATATGGCAAACATGATGATTTGCAGCATTAATGAATCGGTTAAGCTGAGGAAAATATTATCAGGAAACATATCCACTAGAAAATCTAATGGGCCTTTTTCTTTTGCGGATTGGGCTGAACTTAATTTCTTGTTAACGTTTTCATTACTGGCAAATTCCGCCAGCTTTGATTGTGCATCCGTCACGTAACTAGCGTACTTTTCATTGCGCAGAAAACCTTTATCGTCTAGGATTTCAACGTTGCCTTCACTTTCCACCCATAATTCGTATGCGATTCTGTTGATGATGTGTTGCTCCTCATTAATCCAGTTTCCGGGTTTTATAATGTTTACAAGAGTTAGCCCTAAAGCAACGGCCACAAGTGTTGTTCCCATGTAAACGCCTAAGGTCTTAATCCCCATGCGACCTAAAGTAGCGGTGTCACTTAAACTGCTAATGCCCGAGATGATAGAGAACAACACCAATGGAATGGCAATTAATTTTAGCAAGTTGATAAAAATGTCCCCAAAAGGTCCTATCCAATCAATGGTAAATTGGCTCCAGCCAAGGGTAGATGAAATGAGGGTCCAGATGATACCTAAGATCAGACCGATGATAATTTTCCAGTGAAGTGCGAGATTTCGCCAGTACTGTATCATATTGCTTTATTGGTTATACTTCTTAAAAAATGGTCTGCTAATACTAATGCCGCCATTGCTTCCACAATAGGCACTGCTCTAGGTAAAACACAGGGGTCATGACGTCCTTTGGCTTTTAATTTGGCACTTTTACCATCTTTAGTGGCCGTTTCTTGTTCTTTAAAAATGGTTGCGGTAGGCTTAAAAGCCACCGCGAAATAGATGGGTGCGCCGTTTGTGATACCACCTTGAACCCCACCACTGTGGTTGGTTTGGGTAGTAAAGTCTGCATTAAAAGCATCATTGTGTTGTGAGCCTTTAAGTTTTGTGCCTGCAAATCCACTTCCAATTTCAAACCCTTTTACTGCATTGATGCTCAACATAGCTTTGCCGAGGTCAGCGTGTATTTTGTCAAAAACAGGTTCTCCCCACCCAGCGGGTACGCCTTCAATAACACATTGGATAATTCCACCTAAAGAATCGCCCTCACGTTGCGCCTTAGCAACGGCTCGTTCCATCTTTTTACTTGTTCTTTCATCAGGGCAACGCACTAGGCTCGCTTCGATTGCTGCTTCAGAAAACGTTGTAATAGTATCTGGCATAAAGATTTTCCCAATGCTTTTGACATAAGCAGTTATTGAAATTCCTTTGAGAATTTGATTTGCAATGGCTCCAGCAGCCACACGAGTAGCTGTTTCGCGGGCCGAAGCTCTACCACCGCCCCGATAATCGCGGATGCCATATTTTGCTTCGTAAGTGAAATCGGCGTGGGAAGGGCGATAAATGTCTTTCAGATGATCGTAATCTTTACTTTTGGCATCGTTATTTTTTATGATAAACCCAATGGGTGTGCCAGTACTGGTCCCTTCAAAAATTCCAGATAAAAATTCTACCTGATCACCTTCTTTTCTCGGAGTCGTTAGTTTTGATTGCCCAGGTCTTCTGCGGTCCAACGCCAATTGAACGGCAGCTAAATCTAAATCAATTCCCGCGGGGCAACCTTCAATGATTCCCCCAATAGCAGCGCCATGACTTTCGCCAAAAGTAGTCAGTCGAAATGCCTTGCCAAACGTGTTTCCTGTCATGCTTCAAAAGTACATTATTTGTTTACGTTATTGGGAATAAAACAAAAAATTACTAGCACCTTTGTCTTCAAGGAAATATATTTTTCCGAAATGTTTTTTAGGTGCAAACTTTACGTACCTTTGCGCCATTATTTTATGATTGACACAGAAACCTCCCAAGTTATTTTACTTCAAATTAAGAGTGCATCAAGGATGACGCTTTGGGCAGAAAATTTGCCGGTTTGGTCTCAATCTTTTTTTAACCGGGTATCCTTAGGCGAAGCACTTTGGGAACAGGGAGACCTAAATCTCTTTTAATTTTATGTTATTTAACGAAATGGGACTTTCCGCAGAAATTCTGCGTGGAATCGATGAATTGGGCTTTACAACACCTACGCCTATTCAAGAAAAAGTAATTCCAGTTTTGGCTGCAGAAATGCGCGACCTTCTTGGTTTAGCTCAAACGGGAACAGGAAAAACTGCCGCATTTGGTATTCCTTCACTTCAACACATTGATCTCACCTCTAACCATAGTCAACTATTGATTTTGAGTCCAACGCGTGAGTTGTGTTTGCAAATCACCAGTGACCTTGAGGCTCTAGGAAAGTATATGGGAGGCTTGCGTATTGTCCCCGTATACGGCGGTGCATCAATGGATACACAAATCAGAGAATTGCGTCGCGGTGCGCATGTTGTTGTTGGTACCCCTGGTAGAATGCACGACATGATTCGTCGTAGTAAAATCAATCTAGAGAATATCCAGATTTTGGTTTTAGATGAAGCCGATGAAATGTTGAAAATGGGCTTTCGTGATGATTTGGATGTGATTCTAAATCAAACCCCAGTTGAAAAAAACACGTTGTTGTTTTCAGCCACTATGGCGCCTGAGATTGCCACCATGGCAAAAAATTACCTACACAACCCACTTGAGTTTACAGTAGGTTCGAAAAACACGGGTACAGCCACCGTAGATCATGTCTTTCACATGGTACATGCGAGAGATCGCTACATAGCCTTAAAACATGTAGTAGATTATCATCCAGAAATTTATGGTATTGTTTTTTGTCGTACACGGATGGAGACAAAAGACGTTGCAGCGCGATTAATGCGCGATGGTTACTCGGCAGAAGCCATTCATGGCGACTTATCTCAAGCCCAACGCGATGATGTAATGGGTAAGTTTAGAGACAAAACCATTCGAGTTTTGGTTGCTACGGATGTTGCCGCTAGAGGATTAGACGTGGATAAATTGACCCATGTTATCCATTATAATTTACCTGATGACATCGAGGTTTACAATCACCGTTCTGGTCGTACGGGTCGTGCAGGATCCACAGGAACTTCGATTTCTATCATTCATACAAGAGAGCGCAACCGTATCTCAATGATCGAGCGCGTTTTGAAGCGTAAAATCGAACAAAAACCCGTGCCTACTGGAGTGCAAATATGTGAGCGTCAGTTGTTTGCTATGATGGAGCGCATGAAAAATGCTGAAGTAGCACATGCTGATATCGAGCCTTTTATGGATCGCGTTATGGAAATGCTTTCGCATTTGTCAAAAGAAGAGGTTATCAAGCAATTTGTTTCATTGGAGTTTAATCGCTTTTTGAGTTATTACAAAGATGCTAGAGACATCAATGTCATTGCAAAAGACGGTGGCCGTGCTGATTCAAGAGGTGACTCTCGTGATTCAGATCGCAGAGGTAGTCGCGATGAAGGTGGTAGCCGTGATCGCCGAAGAGGAGGAAGAGATATGGTCGAGGTTGTGGTGCAAATTCCCGCAGGGAAAACCATTACCAAACGCGATGTCATCCACATGATGGTCGATGGTTCCGGTTCTAAATCTGTTGAGGTGGGGGATATAAGCCTTACCAAAAAAGCTGTTGTGGCTCAAGTTGAGAAAAAATTTATTAAAAAAATCATCACGAATCTAAGTGCTGGTGCCTACAAAGGAATGTCGTTGCACGCTGTAGAAAATTTCGATGGCAGTAAAGAACTCTTTAGAGGCGGTGGTGAACGAGAAGAATCTAGTTTCCGCAAACCACGTGGCCGCAGTAACCGCGATGGAGATAGTGGTGGTTATTCCGGAAATTTCGCAAAAAAGAAAACTGGTTTTAAGAAGAGTAAAAGCTCTTACTAGTTAAAGATTTTCATTTTAGAAGCCCTCGTAAATCCGTTTACGAGGGCTTTTTTATGTCAGGCTATCTGGTTTTAAAGAATGGTGTTTGCAAGAGCATGGTAGAAAAAAAATAGGTCTTTTCGAGGGTATATTTATTTTCATTGATCTTGCTTCGTTTTCAGGTGGAACAATGTTTAGGTAGGTTGAAAGTTTTAAAGCGCCCTTAAACAAAAAAGCCACCTCATACAAGGTGGCTTTTTACTGATAGTGTATGCTAAAGATTATTTCACAATCCGTTGATGTGCGGTTTGACCGTCTACCTCAAGGGTGACAATGTAAATGCCATTGGGATATTTCGACATGGCAATGCTGCCTTTAGGGCCAGTGATTTTGCCTTGGTCTAACACTTTTCCTGTTAGGTCGGTAATTTTATAATTTGCAATTTTACCCACATTATCTATTGCAACATGAAGCATATCGTGTACGGGATTTGGGTATGTACGAACACCCAATTGCTCGAAACTTTGAGTGGAAAGTGAAACAGGGGTGAAGCGATAAAGCGTTCCGTTGGCTGGCGTGCCCGTCAACTCGGTAATATTGATTTCATCAGTCACCACAACAGGATTAGCAGGTGCTCCTGTTAAAATCATCAATTCGTTAAATGCCTCGTTCGCAAAATCCATATCTGCTATGCCCACTAGTGGGCCATCGCTACCCTCAAACGAAAACAAGGGGGATTGAATGGAAGAAGGGCCATAACGAAACTCAATGATTCCCGATGTCTCGTACAACCACATCTGAACATTGACAAAATCATTGAGCTGATTAAATTCGTCAAATTCACCATAAAAACCCGCATTTTCCCATTCTAGTTTAAAAATGCGATTGGGAGCAGTTCCATCTGTTTTATACCGAATGGCAGATTCAGAAACCCCACGGATATAGCCTCGATCTATCAAGTCAACTTCATAAGGAGCGAAAATGATTCTCGGAAGCGTCATCGGAAAAGTAAAGTCATTACTCAAAGAGCCACCAAGCGAAATATCAAAGCTCAAACTGGTCATAGATGCGCCAAAGGCTGATTGAAAGGAAAAACCAACGGGCACACTTTCTTCGGGGTCATCCCAAGGGTACGTAGTGGCCAAATTTGTTGCGCCTGTTAATGGTGCATAAGCCGCAGTGGTAGCGCTAAAGGTGTAAGAGCTTGATTCTTTGCCAGGTGTGATGGTGAACTGCTCCATCGCTTGATGAAAAATAGGGGCTCGTTTTTGTGCAAACCCAGTTACACCAGCCGATAACGCAATAAAAAGTACGAGTTGCTTCTTCATGAGAATATTGATTTATTTTAATGTAAAAGTATAGAAATGGCTCTATTTAATTAAAGCCATTAAAAACTTTTTTTGTTGGACGCATTTCTTTTATATCAGTCTCAATGGCATCCATATTATCTCCGTGGAAGGGCAAATTCGAATTGTAATTTACCGTCTCCTTTATTTACCCATTGCTGATTTTCAAAGATTTCCCAATCGCCTTCTATCTGCACAACCCCCTCCATTGAACTGCTGCTAACCTTGGTGATTTCCACCTGACCTTTTGGTGTTCTGTAGTCTCTATAGCGATGGTTTACGCCATCCATGAAAAATCCATTTAACCCTTGGTCTAGCCGCGTTTTATCGTCCTGCAAGTAGTAGTTACCATTGACCTCCCCAACGAGTGGGTAAACGCCAGTTTTTACATCTGTAAACAAGATTTCAAAAATCATATTGAGACTGATGGGGTTGTCAAAGTCTTCATTTGAAACCGAACCAAATTGAAAGGTCCATAACCCGGGAACTCCTGCTGTGTTTTCAACGTGATTAACGGCTACTCCAGAAAAGCTTTTATTCACAAAGCCACTGATGGTACCGTCATAATACCGCTCGCTATTGTTGTTATTGCTACTGTCATCATCTTTACTACAGGATGCTAAGGCAAAAATGGTTAGCAGGGCTACCAGGATACTGTACTTCTTCATGTCTTAAAATTTTTGTTTCAAGCGAAGGTACGGTTTGTGGCAAGATGCCTAAATGGGAATGCATATTCGGTGGCTGCCTCTTGATAATTGGTGGGGTACTTTTGAAAGGGAAGCTTAACTATTGTTTTTTAAATCCGGATTATTGACGACGTATACGGTACCGATTCAAAAAAAAATCCCCCGACAAATGCCGAGGGATAGTTCCGTTTATTTTAAAACATGCTATTTCAAAAGCGATTTCAAAGCGTTTTCTAATGCGTTGCCGCGAAGGTTTTTAGCAATGATAATTCCTTTTTCATCGACCAAGAAAGTAGCAGGTATAGAATTCACACCGTATTTCTGTGCTCCTTCTGCACGCCACCCTTTTAAATCACTCACGTGATAATCCCATGTCAACTTGTCGTCGGCAATGGCTTTGAGCCAGCGCTCTCTGCTTTGATCTAGGGAAACCGAATAAATCTCAAAACCCTTAGCGTTTTTGAATTCAGCATCTTTGTATTTGTTGTAGGTGCGCACCACATTTGGATTTTCTACTCTACAAGGCCCACACCAACTTGCCCAAAAGTCAATGAGCACAATTTTTCCCTGTAACTCCGAAAGCTTCTTCGTGCTTCCGTCAGGAGCAGGATACTCCAAATCGGGGGCTAATTCGCCAATGTTGGTGCCCACCTTGCGTTGCTCATTGGCAGCTTCTCCTGCCGTTAGATCCATACTGGTGGTAGTTTTTGCATTCGTAAAGGCCAAAATTCCACCGACAATGGTCAATCCTATAATGCCTTTTAGCAAGGTGCTTTTTGTCTGCTTTTTCATATGTGTATTTATTTTAATCGAATTATTTCTGCTCCGATGTTGTTTAATCGTTTGTCAATTTTTTGGTACCCGCGGTCAATTTGTTCTATGTTGTGAATGGTACTCGTGCCGTCAGCGGCCATTGCAGCAATCAACAAACTCACACCGGCGCGGATATCGGGACTCACCATAGTAGTGGCGCGTAAACTTTGTTTGCGCTCCAATCCAATCACTGTGGCGCGATGCGGATCACACAAAATAATTTGAGCGCCCATATCAATCAGCTTATCGGTAAAGAACAAACGGCTTTCAAACATCTTTTGGTGTATCAAAACGCTGCCCTTTGCTTGCGTGGCGGTTACCAATATAATACTCAGCAAATCAGGTGTAAAACCAGGCCATGGCGCATCGGCTATGGTGAGAATCGAACCATCAATAAATGATTCTACCTCGTAAATGTCTTGTGATGGGATGTAAATGTCTTCTCCTCTCTTCTCAAATTGTATACCCAGTTTGCGAAATACATCAGGTATCACACCTAATTTGTCATAGCGCACATCCTTGATGGTGATTTCACTTTTGGTCATGGCTGCCAAGCCTATGTAAGACCCAATTTCAATCATGTCTGGCAAAATCTGATGGCTACAGCCGCCCAATTTTTCGACTCCGTCGATGTGCAAAAGGTTGGAGCCAATTCCGGTGATTTTTGCGCCCATTTTGTTGAGCATTTCGCAGAGTTGCTGTAGGTAGGGCTCGCAAGCGGCATTGTAAATCGTTGTAGTGCCCTCAGCGAGGACAGCGGCCATAACAATATTAGCTGTACCTGTAACAGAGGCCTCGTCTAATAGCATGTAAGTGCCTTTCAAGCGGTCTGCCTTAACACCGTAAAAATGCGTCCCCTCTTCATACACAAATGTGGCGCCTAACTTTTGAAAACCTATAAAGTGGGTGTCTAATCTTCGACGACCAATTTTATCGCCACCAGGTTTTGGAATATATCCCGCTCCAAAGCGTGCCAATAAGGGCCCAACAATCATGATAGAACCTCTTAGTGACGCACCTTTTTTGCGAAATACATCGCTGTGCATATACTCCAAATTGATGTCATCAGACTGAAACGTGTACGTGCCTTCGCCATTCTTGCGAATTTTTACGCCTAAGTCTTCCAGAATTTCAATGAGTTTGTTGACATCGTGTATATCCGGTATGTTGCTAATGGTGACAGGCTCTGCGGTTAGTAAAACCGCACACAACACTTGCAAAGCTTCGTTTTTTGCGCCTTGCGGAATGATTTCTCCTTTTAGTTGCTTGCCTCCCGTTATTTGAAAACTGCCCATGTAGTATGTTGCTTTTTATTTGTTTTTCTTGGTATAATGTGGCTTTCTATTGTTGGTCTTTTTTGCTTTGAAATTAGACCGGCTTTTGCCTTTGGGATTGTTATTGGTTCCCGGAGGCGGAGAGGGGGCGCCCCAATCCAAAGCAATGCCTGATAAACTGATTTTGCCCTTCGATAAAATTTCTAATTCTTTAAAAATAATGTCATCCTCAACCGTGTCTTTATTCCACTCGAGATAGTGACGCTTCATTTGATTGGCCAACGCCTTGCACAAGCCGTCGCGGTATTCTCCTTCATCTAAATCAGCGGCAATCTCAATCATTTTGCGAATCACATTGCCATAATGACGAAAACGATTGCTCTTGTCCGGATAATTCACCAACTCGGGCTTCTCGCTAAATGTCTCTGGTACTGGGGTAGGGTAGGGACTGTCTACATCGAGTTTAAAGCGCGCCATAATAAAGAGATGGTCCCAAAGTTTATGCTTAAAGTCGGGTACATCGCGCAAATGTGGATTCAAATTGCCGATTACGTCGATAATGGTTTGCGCTACTTGATTGCGCTTTTCTTTGTCCTCTACCGTTAAAAGATGGTCAACCATGCTGTGCACGTGCCGCCCGTATTCGGGTATGATTAACTCAGTCCTTGAAGTATTGTATTCCATTCGGTTTGCTTTCTTAAGTGGCAAAAATAAGCTTTTGATTTGTAAAATTTTGTGACTAGGGTCGCGGATTTTGTTTGAGTTATCAAACACCTTGTTAACTTGCAGCTTTTTTACAACGCTTCTATGCACAATTGGACCACCGCACTTTCCGCTTTTGATGATTTCTTATTGTTACAAAAAGGCCTAGCGCTCAATACGCGTATGGCTTATCAAAGGGATATTAGCAAGTTACAGCAACTTTTCCCAGATTTATCTCCTGTCGAGATTACCCATAATATCCTGCAAGCGGGCATTGCTACCTTGCAAGAATCAGGCATGGCAACTCGTAGTCAATCGCGATGGATTTCAGCAATAAAAGCATTTTTTCTCTTTTTGGTGCAAGAGGAGGTGCTAGCAGCTTCTCCCGCAGAATTGCTGGAAGCGCCTAAATTGGGCCTTTACTTACCCGATTTTTTGACCACCAAGGAAGTCGACGCCTTGCTGCAAGCCATCGACCGCTCCACACTCGAAGGTGAACGCAATTTTTGCATGCTCGAGTGGCTCTATGCATGTGGCTTGCGGGTTTCTGAATTAGTGGAATTGAAACTTTCAGACGTGCATGCCAATGATTTGTTTATTAGCGTTGTAGGAAAAGGGAATAAAGAGCGGCTAATCCCCATCTATCCGCGCGCTTTAGATTTATTTCAGCTCTATTTAAAATATGTCCGAACGCGCTTTCCGGTGCAAAAAGGTTTTGAAGATTACGCATTTTTAAACCGTCGTGGAAAAAAATTGACTCGAGAGATGATTTTCATTATTGTGAAAAAAGCCGCCGAAAAAGCAGGCATCAAAAAGAAAATTAGTCCCCATACATTTCGGCATACTTTCGCCACCCATTTGGTGCAAAACGGTGCAGATTTGCGCGTGGTTCAAGACCTTCTCGGGCATGAGAGTATCACCACAACAGAGATTTATACCCACCTCGACAAGCAATTTGTACGCAGCCAACTCGAGAGATTTCATCCACTTTCTAAAAGTAAATTGTAATTGGTTTTTGGCCGCTCTCCACGGGTTGAGGCATTAGGTGTGGCTAGTAAGGCTTACTGTTCCCCCGTGGAGCCGGGTGCTCCGCTGCTACTCCTCAGGCCGGGCAGGTGCCGTGGCTCGTCCTCCAAGGAGCTTCCAAAGGTCGCTCTTTCCGTCCGGCCACGCATCCAGCCCAGCCCTCCGGGGTATCCGCTGCGCCCCCTAGCGGATTTATTTCGTAAAAAAACTTTGCCCTATCGCAAAATAGATTATCTTGGGCACCTACAAACCAATGAATTCTCGTTCCTGATGCATATCGTTAGTATTAAAAAATACAAGCCGCCATTTTACTACAGAAATGGGCATGTGCATACCATTGGTTCAGCACTTTTTCGTAAATCCACTTTTTGCTTTACAGAAAGAGAACGCCTAGAGCTAGATGATAGCGACTTTCTAGACCTAGATTGGTACAAACACAAGAAACACAAATGCCTTGTCCTGGTACACGGGCTTGAAGGGAGTAGTCAATCAAGCTATATTTTAAGCGCCGCCAAACGGTTCTCAGCAATAGGTTTTGATATTTGTGCAATCAATTTACGCTCCTGTTCCGGAGAAATGAATCGCTTGCCAAGGATGTATCACCACGGCGAAATTGAGGACTTGGGCCTCGTTGTCAACAAAGTCTCGAACAGGTATCGCGAAGTGTTTGTCATGGGCTTTAGTTTGGGAGGCAATCAAGTTTTGAAATACCTTTCTTGCAGTCAAACCATCCCTTCCAATTTTCAAAAAGGAGTCGCCATTTCGCCACCCATTCACTTAGAATCTTGCGTTCAAGAAATTCACAAACCCATAAATCGATTGTATCACCAGCGCTTTTTGAAGACACTACTCAAAAAAATGGCCCTCAAAGCAGACCAAATCCCTAATTTCGATAAGGCGAAAATGCGAGACAGAGTAAAGACCATACGAGAATTTGATGATGCATTTACCGCGCCTATCCACGGATTTGAAAACGGCGCCGACTATTATGACAAAGCTAGTGCTCTTCAAGATTTGCCTTTTTTGCAAAGGCCCGCACTCCTCATTACCTCAAAAGACGACCCCATGCTGGGCGATGGATGCTATCTCGACCAATTGGTTTCAAAAAATTTGTACTATTTAGAAACCAAATATGGTGGTCATGTAGGGTTTTTCCACAGCAAACACGAAGGGTATTTGTACGAAAATATTACAGAGAAATGGTTCAATAATGAGTTAGTTTAATGAAGGTGACCTTGGTTACATTTCTATCAAAGTTACTTTGTGCTTACAGAATTTAGTCGTACAATTGTGGTAGTTTTAGCAAGCGATAAAAGATGTATTTTTCTCCTCAATAGAGGAATCACCTTGCCAAAAAACAACAATTGAACTATTAATTTTTGCACTATGAAACAAATTTTACGCAAGGTTTCTCTATTTTTCGGTTTACTTCTCTCTACCCAGGTTTCTGCCCAATACTGTCCTGCCGGAGGCACCTGTTCTATCGAGTGGATTAGCAATGTTACCTTTGATGCTATCAATCAAACTTCACAATGTTCTCCCGGAGGCTATCAAAGTTATGTGACCACAGCTGGAACCGCAGTGGTAAAGGTAGGTGACCCAACTGCATTATCGGTTACCATGAATCCTGATGGCAATAACTCTATTTCAGCCTGGATCGATTGGAATCAAAATGGAAGTTTTACAGATCCCGGAGAGGCCTATGTGGTAGTTACGGGTTCTGGAATGAATGGCCCTCACACCATCAACATTACACCCCCTGCAAATGCTGCTATAGGTGTTACAACCATGCGTGTAGGTATGCGTTGGGCTGGTGCACCTGCGCCATGTAATACAGCTGGCTTTGGGGAGTATGAAGACTATCGCGTTCAAGTTTTACCAGCTTGTGATTTGTCGCTTGCTATATCGGGCACTAATGAAAGCTGTGCAGGTTTCGCCGATGGTACTGCAACAGTTACCATTACAGGGGCGGTACCGCCTTTTACCTTAAATTGGAGCAATGGCGCTACCACTAATACCATCACAGATCTCCCCGCAGGCACCTATACCGCTTATGTGACAGACTCCGAATGCACCGATTCCATTTCTTATACAGTACTTAGTCCTGCTAATTTGGGCCCCGAACCTATCACAGGTTTAGATACGGTAATCAATCAGCCCATTCAAGTGTATTACATAGATGCAAAAGGCAGCTGGAACTACCAATGGAAAGTGGGAAGCGGTGGTTTTATTAGACAAGGCACCAATACGCATGTGGCTACCGTGGAGTGGACCACTCCCGGGGTGCACGAACTGACTTGCGTGGTAACCAGCCAAGCAGGATGTATTGATTCGAGCTTTACAGATGTTTATGTAAATGTCGCTTTTAGCGCCGACCCTACGGCTTATGACTTGGTAAAGTATTTTCCCAACCCTGTTTCAGATTTTCTACAAATAGAAGGAATTCCAAGCTTTGTGTATGACGTTGAAGTGTACTCGCTCCTAGGAGAAATGCTATTGACTCAAGATGTTACAAATATTTCTTATACACGGCTAGATATGACGGCACTAGCAGCAGGGAATTACCTGTTGCGAATTGGCGATAAACATTATAGAATTATCAAAACCCATTAAAATAGCAGGGGAATGCGAATTGAATTCCCATAGCATATAATTGGTTATGAGTAAATTGTAATTTTTTTAGGTGTTGTAAAATAGTTTTGTGTATACTATTTTGCGTTACACGGATGAATGGAGAAAATACGCAGCAATTTTTTTGAATGCCTGAGGAGATATGAACCTTTTCAGGTATTCTTTTTTTGGAAATAACATGGGCGTTCCTATTGCTCAACTCCCAAATGTCCTGTGCCTATGCAACGACCTTTACACCATGTTTTTATCATTATGTGTATTGCCTTCGCCTTTGATGGACAAGCGCAGTATTGTGCAGCGGGCGGGCAATGTCAAACGGAATGGATATCCAACGTTTCCTTTGAGTCCATTACGAATTCCTCGGTCTGCTCAAGCACCGGGTATACCGATTATACTGCGTTCACAGACACGGCAAAATTAGAAGTTGGTATAGCCTATACCCTAAATGTTAGCTTACAACCCTCAGAAAACTGCTTTGTTACAGCTTGGATTGATTGGAACCAAAACGGTTCTTTTTTCGATCCGGGCGAAGCATACAGTATAGCTACAGCCACATCGTCTAGCGGTCCCCATTCCATCTCCATTACACCACCGGCAAATGCTGTGTTGGGCAACACGACCATGCGAGTAGGCCTGCGGTGGGCATCTCCACCGGCACCCTGCATAACTACAGGTTTTGGAGAGTATGAAGACTACAGTGTTTCCCTCAGTCCAGGGTGTAATCTATTCTTAAGCGCTTCAAGCACCAACGAAACCTGCTCTGGATATGGCGATGGTGCGATTTCTCTTTCCGTTACTGGGGCTGTGCCTCCCTATTCCATATTGTGGAATACTGGCGCTACAACAGCAACAATTACCAATTTATCTCGCGGCATTTATACTGTTGAAGTAACCGATCAAAACTGTACCAAAGAATTGACATATGTTTTGGAGGCGGATGCGATAATGGAACCTGACCCTATTGGCGGAAAGGATACCGTGTTGAGCGAGGCAACACAGGTCTATTATACCAATCCTAATGGCTTGTGGAGTTACCAATGGCGCATTCCTTTGGGTACTGGTTTCATAAGGCAAGGCACAAGCACCCACGTAGCTACTATTACTTGGACAAAGTCTGGTATCCACAAATTGAGCTGTTTTGTTTACAGTCAATCAGGTTGTATCGATTCTACTCAATTGGACGTTTATGTAAGCGCAACGGTTAGCAACTACCTCGATGAGCTCGATTTCGTTAAATATTATCCGAATCCCGTTCGTGACTTTTTGCAAATCGATGCCATACCCAACGCTATCACAGCAGTTGAAGTGTACTCCATGCAAGGGCAATTGTTGCTGCATCAGGCGGTGGAAAATACGCCAACGATTCAGTTAGATTTCACCTCTTTATCCCCAGGCAATTACTTCCTTCGAATAGGAGATAAGTTTTTTAAGATTGTTAAAATCTAAGCTTGTAAAGCGATAAAAAACAATCAAAAAAAAATCAGGTAACTCCACTGTAGCTACCTGATTTTTTGTGTATTTAATAGACAAGTTTAACTGTTCATCGAAATCAAAAACTCTTCGTTGTTTTTTGTTTTTGTAATCCGGTCGTTAAGGAATTCCATAGCTTCTATAGGATTCATATCGCCGATATAGCGGCGCAAAATCCACATTCTATTGAGGACTTCTTTGTCTAACAGTAAATCTTCACGGCGGGTGCCAGAGGAGATAAGGTCAATAGCTGGCCAAATCCTACGGTTAGCAATCTTGCGATCCAATTGCATTTCCATATTCCCGGTGCCTTTAAATTCTTCAAAGATCACCTCGTCCATTTTGCTACCCGTATCAATTAATGCAGTAGCTAAAATGGTAAGTGAGCCGCCATTTTCGATGTTTCTAGCTGCGCCAAAGAAACGCTTGGGTTTGTGCAATGCGTTTGCATCAACACCACCGGAAAGCACTTTTCCAGAAGCTGGCGAAACCGTATTGTAGGCTCTAGCAAGACGCGTGATACTATCCAATAAAATCACCACATCGTGTCCACATTCCACCATTCTTTTGGCTTTTTCGAGCACAATATTGGCCACTCGAACGTGCCGTTCTGCGGGCTCGTCAAAAGTGGATGCCACCACTTCAGCATTTACACTGCGGGCCATATCTGTTACTTCTTCCGGACGTTCGTCAATGAGCAAGATAATCATGTATGCCTCCGGGTGGTTTGCGGCAATACCGTTAGCCACTTCTTTGAGCAAGGTTGTTTTACCTGTTTTTGGCTGAGCCACAATAAGACCGCGCTGTCCCTTACCAATAGGCGAAAATAAATCGATAATGCGGTTTCCGAGGTTTCCTCTTGGTGTGATGATATTGAATTTTTCGTCAGGGAAAAGTGGGGTAAGGTGTTCAAAACTCACACGATCCCGAACGTAGTCAGGAGCGCGGCCATTGATTTTTTCTACTTTGGTGAGGGGAAAAAACTTTTCGCCTTCTTTTGGCGGACGTACTTGACCGCGAACAGTGTCACCTGTTTTTAATCCAAACAACTTAATTTGTGATTGCGATACATAGACGTCATCCGGTGAGGTGAGATAGTTGTAGTCAGAGGATCGTAAAAAACCATATCCTTCGGGCATTAATTCCAAAACCCCTTCGCTGTTGATAATGCCTTCAAATTCAAAATCCCGATCCGTGGGGCGTTTTCTATTGTTGGGCGTAAAAGTTCTCGTATTCCCGCGGTTTGTGTTATCGCGGTTGGTATTGTCGTTGTTGCGCTGAAAGGGTTTTCTTGTGGGCTCTCCAGCGGGGTTGCTTGGGTTTTCTTTTCGTGGTTGTACGTCCTTAGTCGCCATAGGTTGCTTAACGAACTCACGTTTCTCACGTTCTGGGTTGGCTTTAGGTCGCGGATTTACCGGGTTGGGGCGTTCAGGTGTGGTGGGAATGTTATCAGAAACTTTATTTTCCACAGGAGCTTTTTGTTCTACAGCGGGTCGGGCTATGGGCTCGCGCTGCTCAATTGAAGGCGAGGCCTGTGGAGAGGAACTGGATTGGCCTTCGCGTGCTGCAATTGCTGCAACCAATTCTGGCTTTCTTAAATATTTGGCCTTTGGTATGTTTAATTTAACGCCAAGCTCCTTAAGCTCAGGAAGCTTCATGGTACTTAATTCTTTTTCAGAATACATAAAATAAAGAGTAATGAAATACGATGCTTTGTAAATGGAATGTGACCGAGAAGTTGGTCGATGGGTGAGTGAGCAATGTTTGTCGCTCGTTTCGGGTGCAATAATACAAAAGAATTTTTAAATCCAACTTTTCATGTGCTATTTTTGCCGCCAAATAAAATTGTAAACATGATTCAGCGCATACAGACTGTCTATTTGACTATATCAGCACTCGTTGCATTCGTTCTTCCCTTTGTTTTTGTGAAGTATCAAATTGGTGATGAAGTCATTAAGGTTACAAGCAATCTGTTTCAATTGCTGTTGTTGTTTGTGGCTGGCGGTATAGCTGCTTTTGCTATTTCTAAGTTTCAAGATCGAAAGACACAAGTCGTGCTGAGCAGATTAGCCATCATTTTTCATTTTATTTCATTTATTTGGCTTTATACGGATTTCTTTTTCCAAAAATCAGACGCCAACTCGATGGTAAATGCTGGTTTTGGCATTTATATTCCCTTGTTAGCTATTGTTTTTTTGGTTTTAGCCAATCGTGCCATCATGAAGGATGAGCGGTTGATTCGTGAGGCGAATCGCTTGCGTTGATTGCATACGTTTCGAGTTGCGGCAACCTCAATATCAAAAAGTGGAGAACTATTTTTGTGAAAAGTGGTTCTCAAATAATATTACCATAAAAATTGTATGGAAATATTATGTTATTGCTGTAAGCATCAATAGCATTTCGGTACTATTAGGCCAAATAATTACATAACTAAACAACATGCTTCGTAAATTTTCACTGCTCGTCTTGCTGATAGGGCAAGCCTTTAGTGCAGTTTGTCAAGAATCTTACACACTGAGTGGATATATTAGAGATAGTGCAAATGGTGAGGAATTAATTGGGGCATCTATTTTTGACAACACATCCAAGCAAGGGACTGTCACCAATGCCTACGGATTTTATTCCTTGACCCTTCCTGCTGGCAAAAGACAATTGACGGTTTCTTATATCGGTTATGATAGCAAAAAAATATCTGTAACGCTTTCCAAAAATACATCCCTCTCCTTAAATTTAGCTGAAAGTAGCACGCAGTTGGAAGCCATTGACGTCACAACGTCACGCCTTGATGAAAACATCAAGAGCACTCAAATGAGTGTAACTACCTTGACAAGCAAGGAAATTAAAAAAATACCACAATTACTCGGAGAGGTGGATGTTATCCGAACGCTTACACTGTTGCCAGGAATTAGTACGGTAGGTGAGGGCGCCAATGGTTTCAATGTTCGCGGAGGCAATGTCGATCAAAATCTTATTTTATTAGACGAGGCACCCATTTATAGTTCTTCCCATCTCTTTGGGTTCTTTTCCATTTTCAACGCAGACGCCATTACCGAAACCAGTATTTTTAAAGGCGGAATACCAGCAAATTATGGGGGGCGTCTTTCTTCGGTTTTAGATATTCGTCAGAAAAACGGGAACATGAAGAAGTTTCAGGGCGACGGTGGTTTGGGACTGTTGAGTTCGCGCTTGTTGCTAGAAGGCCCTATCATTAAAGACAAAATGTCGTTTATGGTAAGCGGACGTCGCTCCTATCAGGATGTATTTATTCGAATGAGTTCAAATGAGGATATTAACAGCACAGTTTTGTATTTTTATGACCTCAATGCCAAGTTGAATTATAAAATAAACGACAAAAACCGAATCTTTCTTTCGGGCTATTTTGGCCGCGATGTCTTTGGTTTGCAAGATTTTTTCTCATTTGGATGGGGAAACAGTACAGGAACACTTCGTTGGAACTCCTTGTTTTCAGATAAGTTTTTTGCCAACTTTACCGCGGTGTATAGTGACTATACGTACAATGTGGGCACAGACGACTCAGATTTTGCCAATTTCAGCTTAGATTCACGTATTCAAAACAACATACTAAAAGGAGATTTTACTTGGTATGCCAACAATGATAATAAAGTTGATTTTGGGTATGAGGGTGTTTATTATCGTTTTTCTCCAGGAAAAATTTCAGGTAGTTTCGAAGCAGAACTGAGTCAAGAACAGGCCATAGAAGGAGCACTTTACATAAAGAATGAGCAGAAAGTCACCAACCGATTCAATTTGAGTTATGGGTTGCGTTACAGCGGATTTGCGAATGTGGGGCCGCGTACCGTTCGCATTTATGAAGAGGGGAAACCATTAAATGCCAATACAGCGATTGATAGTGTTGTTTATGGGCAGGGTGAAATTGCTGCGAGCTATTTGGGCTGGGATGGTTTTGAGCCACGATTTGCCGCCAATTTCATGTACGACGATCGCACCTCTTTTAAAGTTTCATACAACCGAACACGTCAATACATTCACCAAGTTTCGAATACCACCACACCAACGCCAATCGATATTTGGCGACCCAGTGGGCCGTTTATACTACCCTCAACAGCTAATCAAGTAGCTGTCGGGTTTTTTAAAAACTTCAAGGATAATGAATACCAGTTTTCTGTAGAAACCTACTACAAACGATTTGATAATTTATTGGATTACAAAGACGGAGCCGATTTGATTTTTAATGATTACATCGAAACTGAACTACTTACAGGAATAGGACGAGCGTATGGTTTAGAGTTGATGTTAGAGAAAAAAATAGGTAAATTTACAGGTTGGATTAGTTATGCAATCGCTAGATCCGAGCGTTTGGTGGATGGCCCCACGATGGAGGAGCGGATTAACGAGGGCACGTGGTACCCTGCAAATTTTGACAAACTTCACGACCTCTCTATTGTTGGTACTTACACCTTTAGCAAGAAATGTGATGCTGGTGCAAATTTTGCCTTTCAAACCGGCCGACCCATAACCTTTCCGAATGGAAGAGCTGAATTCGAGGGGATTATTTATCCTGTTTTTAACAATCGGAATGGCGCTCGAATACCCAACTACCACCGCCTAGACCTTTCAGTAAACTACAATCCAAGCCCTGATAAAAAGAAGCGTGTGGCTAGTTCATGGTCTTTTGGTGTGTATAATGTTTACGCCCGCAGAAATCCGTATTCGTTGTTTTTTAGACAAAACCCAAACATGCCAATGGTAACCGAGGCAGTTCAATTATCCATTTTTGCAACAGCCATTCCCTTTGTAACTTACAACTTCAAATTTTAATTTCATGACGCGCTATAGCAGGTATTATAAAATTTTTGTAGCCACTTTTATGGTGACTATGTTTTCAAGCTGTCAAGATGTTGTGGAGTTAGATTTGCCTGACACGCCAGCTTTGATAGTAATCAATGGTCGGATTACAGACAGTGCAAGCGATTCCGTTCGCGTTATCGTTAGCGCAACAGCTCCGTATTTTAGTCAACAGCCAACCATACGGGTGAGCAATGCATTGGTTAGTTTGTATGAGAACGACCAATTTGTTGATAATCTTGATGAGAGTAGTGAGCCAGGGGTTTACGTTTTAGATTTTAGAGGCGCAGTAGGTAACACGTATCATATAGAAGTTACCACAATGGAAGACGTGGAAGGTATCCCACCAACGACATGGCGCTCTGTTCCTGAGGCTATGGCTCGGGTTTTTGAAATAGATAGTATTTTCGTTGATACCTTGCCAGCACAACCCCCTTTTCGTCAAGCCGGGGCATATCCCTTCTTTTCGTTTACAGAGCCAGCAGGACGCGGCGATTTTTACCGCCTGCGGAGGTGGGTGAATGATACCTTATTAAATAATCCACAAGATTTACAGGTTTTTAATGATGACTTTGGTGATGGTCGTTCTTTCGACAATATCGACCTACCCGCCATTCAATTCACCAATGACCTTGTGGAGCCCGGCGATAAATTTAAAATTGAGATTTCCTCGATATCTGAGAGGCATTTTCGCTTTCTCAATTTAGTTTTTCAGCAAACCGTGCAAGTGGGTACCACCTTTGACCCTCCACCTGCCGCCATTGTTGGAAATATCCAAAATGTAGCAACACCATCTAACACAGCATTGGGTTATTTTGTGGTTTCTGCCGTTAGTGTAGCCGAGTTGCAGGTGCCAGAATAAGCAATGAAAAGAAAGTGTGTTAAAAGTGTCTTGATTCGGTTTTCGGGCTTGTAGGTCTGACCCAACGCCGTCATCGGAACACGCCGCATCCAATTTCCAAACCCTTTCGGTTTAAGGTTTAAGGTTTAAAGTTTAAGTTAAACCTTAAACTTTCAACTTTAAACCCATTCGGAAATAATGGAAGAATGAATATATTAACGCAGTCATGAAAACGCCACGACGAACTCCCTAACCAATCAAGTAGCTTTTTCACCACGGAGTTCACGGGGAGCGCTGTGTGGCGCGGGAAATATGTATTTTTAGTTCTCCGAGCCACTCCGTGTCCAACTCCGTGGAATTCCGTGTTCCAAAAAAAGAATTGTGGAAAGAACAACAAATCGCAGTCGCCGGAACACGCCGCGCCTAACTCCCTAACCTCCCAACCCCCAAACCGTATGGAAATATGCGCGGAATGATTAACGATTCGTTTCCCGAGGCGGGCGGGGACAAGCCCCGCCCCTACGAAATCCGTAATGAAACACGATCCTACCAAAACGGCGCGCGGAATGAATAACGACTCGTTTCCCGAGAGCCCGGCGGGGACAAGCCCCGCCCCTACGAAATCCGTAATGAAACACGATTGGTGTATCACGCATCAATCATCAAAAATAACCCTCCGTGCCACTCCGTGTCCAACTCCGTGGAACTCCGTGTTCCAAAAAAAGAATCGCGCAATGATTAATCAAAACGCCGTCATCGGAACACGCTGCGCCTAACTCCCCAACTGTATGGTATGAATAACAAATCGTTCCCCGAATCGATAGTGCGCCAAAATGTGGAAAAGCCCACGAAAAAATTTGTATTTTAGCCCGTTGATTCATTTGCCCCTTCAGCATGCGCATTACAATTAGTTTTGGGTTGTTTTTTATGCTTCTCAGTGTTTTGCCACTGCGGGCGCAACCGTTGTTTGTTCAAAACAATGGGCAATGGGCTCCTCACATCCACTTCAAATACGAATTCCCCGGCGGAGCTGTCTTTTTTGAAGATACCACGATCACCTTTGCCTTAATTGACCCTTCTACCATTCAAAAGGCACACACAAACCGCGCCCTGTCTGCGCCAACAGACGTTGTAATGGCGCATGCGTACAAGGTGCATATTCAAGGCGCGAACGTACCACAAGCTGTTTTTGGCAGTCGCAAACAAGCGGCTTATTACAACTACTTTATTGGTAATGACCCTCAAAAATGGAAATCAGACGTTCCTACGTACCAAGAAATCCGCTACAAATCTGTTTATCCTGGTGTGGATCTGCGGTTTTACCACCATCCTACACTCGGATTGAAATACGATTTTATCCTCGAAAACGGTGAGGAGTACACCCAAATCGCCCTTCGCTACGAGGGGCTGTCCAACCTGCAACTCAAAGAGGG
>JAIULY010000035.1 GCA_022565875.1 Schleiferiaceae bacterium
AACTACAATATAAACGAAACCCTGAAGCCTTTTCCTTCAACATCTCGTTTAATTCCCAAACATACTACAAAAAACAACTTCCCCCACAACCCACCGCATTTTTGTAGTCTTTCAGATGTTCTTTTTTTAAATGCGGAGCACTTTGTTTTCAGAAAGGGGCAACCTCCTGTGGAAGTTACTGTTCTGAGTTGTCCCTTCTGCATAGTGCAGTCATAGTTATCCACCAATCTGGTGATTTTGAACCACCCTTTAGTTTTTAATTTTTTTGAGGCAATTAGAGGTACAAACTTACCCCTTTTTTCGCTCATCGTGCAAAATTAAGTTATCGAACAACTGGATTGGAGACAAAAGGGAGGGACGTTCGTTTCTTACTGGTTTTCCGCTATGTTTTCTGTCGCTGAATGACGAAAGTCACACAACTAATCGAGCGCCGGAGCTACTTTTGATAAAAATTAATCCATGAAAAAATTTACCATTTTAATATTGCTTTTCGTGTTTTCTTTTGCTGGCGTAGCGCAGCAGGTTGCGCCTTTTGAGGTGGTCGTTGCTCCTGTTAGTTTGAATCAAATGCCAGGGATTCATTCTTTTGCCTTCGCACAGCACAACGGCAAATGGCTGCTTATTGGTGGTCGGCTGGATGGACTTCACGCGCGGCAGCCTTTCAACGCTTTTAATGCGGCAAATAGCAATACGAATCTTTACGTTTTTGACCCTACTACAGACAGTGTCTGGTCCGCTAGTGTCTCGGCATTACCCACCCAGTTTAGCGAACAGCTGCAAAGCACCAATATGAATTTTCATCAAGAAGGCGATACGTTGTATATAATCGGGGGTTATGGGTTTTCGGCTTCGGCCAATACGCATGTCACTTATGACAAGCTTACTACCGTCGCTGTTTCTAGTTTGATGCAAGCCATTATGGCCAACCAGCAGCCCATCACAGGTTACTTTAAACAAATTTCAGATCCAATTTTTAAAAATACGGGCGGCCAACTCAATAATATTGGGGGGTATTTTCATTTAATTGGAGGACATGAGTTCAACGGGCGCTACAATGCCATGGGTGGGCCATCGTATACACAAGTGTATAAGACAAACATTCACCGGTTTACCATCGATAATTCGGGCTCACAATTGAGTTTTGGCAATTATTCCACACAAAACGACCCCGTTCACCTACGTCGCCGGGATTACAACCTTATCGAACAAATTGATCCAAACGGCAGTCATTATTTGACTATTTCAGCGGGTGTGTTTCAAGAGCAGGCCAATCTGCCATTTTTGTATCCTGTGGAAATTACTGCCACAAATTATACACCGCGCACAGATTTCAACCAATACTTGAGTCATTACCACGGAGCAAAAGTTTCCTTGTATGACGCTAATGCAGCAGAAAACCACACCTTGTTTTTCGGCGGTATGGCGCAATTTTATTTTGATGGTAATGACTTACTTGAAGATCAAGGGGTGCCGTTTGTAAAAACCATCAGTCGCTTGACGCGATACAGCGATTCTTCGTATCAAGAGTTTAACTTGCCGATTGAAATGCCAGCTTTGCAAGGTGCTTCATCTGAGTTTATTGCTAACACCACCTTACCAATGGTGCAGGGTAAAGTCATTGATTTTGCTGCATTGCCCCATAATGATACCGTTGTGTTGGGGCATATTGTTGGGGGTATTTTCTCACCCATACCACATGCATTTAATGGCAATCAAACCACGCAAACGTATGCTGACCCAAGTATTTTTGAGGTGAAGATCATTAAAAACACCTCGGTAAGTCATGCAGCGGTAGAGGGCGCTAATCCTTTTAAAAGCTCGGTTTATCCCAACCCTGTAGTTGACGCTATTCAACTGCTTGTAACCCTACCGAGTCAGGGTAAAATCGCGTACAGCATTACCAACCTAGAAGGCAAAACGCTAGCCAACGGTACGCTTGAAGGCCTTTCTAAAGGTGAGCGCACATTGCATATACCTGTTGCTGCGGGGCTTGCATCGGGCACTTACTTCGTCAATCTGATTTTCAACGACCGTTTTTACAACACCCACAAGGTAATAAAGCGGTAAATAAAAAAAGCCCCGATATGTAAATTCGTATCGGGGCTTTTTTTAATGGGTTTTGTTTTGCAACCTATTCCTCTTCAAAAGCAGTAGCTTTTTCTACAACGGGTAATGATTCCACAGTGTTCCGACGGGCTTTGTCTAAGCTCATTTTGTTCGTTTTCTCTCTTTCCGCTGCAACTTCTTGTAAATGTTGGTATTGCTCGCTGGTGAGAATAGCCTTGATTTTGGCATTCATTTTTGTTTCCAAATCGGCAACCTTCTCTGGGCTCAATCCATTTAGAACTTCAGCATAGGCTGCGTCTATTTTTACGATTTGCTCAGTCGTCAACTCAATTTGTGACTGTAACTTTTCAGCATATGTGGCCGAAGTTGTTTCTGATTGCGCCATGGCGCTTCCCATCATTAAGCAAAAGCTAAAGGTCAAGGTTGTGATAAAAGTGGATTTTTTCATTGTAAGTTTTTTTTAATTTTTGAGTTCTGTGGTGAATGTGCCTGCAAGATAGTGATTTATCTCATACAAGAACAACCGTTTAAAAAATTGTATGTGAAAAAAATTAACGTACCATTGAAAATTCGATGTTCACATCCACAAAGTCGCCTATTTCACCTATGAATTGTGGAACGGTGGTTTCCCATACTTGGCGATTTGGTCTATTTTCTATAACCGAGAAAAGCAAGGTGTCATTTTCTGCAATCACACGGATTTTAGTGTCGTTGTCTTCCAAGCTCCAAGAGCCCTCATTTTCCCATCTTATAGGCACCACAACAGGCTGTCCATCTGGTAAAGTGGCGCTAGCAACAAAGGAAATGTCATAATCGATATTGTCAGGGTCGGTAAAGAAGGTGAAGCTACCTGTTACCTCTTCGCCATTGCCATTTATGGGTAAATTGACGTTTGGATTATCTGGGCTGGGTACTATGGCAAAGTACTTTACAGTGGTCAAGTTCCAAGTAGATCCAGGCAACCGTTCTGAAAGGGGGACATTGTCGTTTTTGTTGTCATCGTCATTGGAACAGGCGGCTATAAGCAAGCCAAATGCGAGAAGGGATAAGATTTTTTTCATGTAACTTGTAGTTAATTGCTTTTTAGATACACCCAAAGAAAGGATATTTTTTACGAAAGTCAAACCTACGAAATTTTTACAAATAATACGGGGTTGTAATTTATTTGGGTTTAATGGCTGTTGTCATGTATTCAAGTGATTGACAGAAAGGTTTTTGTTTTTTGGATATCGCTATTTCCCCAAAGCAATCAACAGCGCGCTACATTTCATGTAGAAATGGATTAGGTGGCAAATCTTTTTTTGACATCTAAGGTAGGTTCAACATTTACTCGCAGCGCAATAGTAAATTTCTGCCCCAATTTCTCAAGTAATTTTACTGGCAAACCTACTCCAAAGCAATATCCACTAGCACAGGATAGTGGTCAGAGTAGGCTTCGTCGATTACGCGGTAGTTATGGGATTGCCAATTTTTTGAATGGTAAATGTAATCGATGCGCAAGGGGAAAGGCGATGACACAAAGGTCTTTATAAACCCACCACCCGCTGAGCGATAGGTATCTGTTAGACGACGCGACAATTGGAAAGCGGCGTAGGAATAGGGAGGGTCATTTACATCGCCACACAAAATAACAGGGTATGGGCTGCTGTCTATTTTCTCCTTCAAGATTTTCATTTGATTGCCACGGTGCACAAAGGCTGTTTTTAATCGATTGAAAATGGTTTTAATGTCTGTTTTGATTTGCTCTTGGCTTTCTTCTTTTGGGTTTTGTAAAAAGCCATATTTGTGAAACTCAAGTTTAATGGAGGCTAAATGCACATTAATCACGCGAACGGTATCGCCAAAAATTAAGAGGTCACTCACCGCAAATTTGTGCACTACAGAAGGCGTCCCCAATTCAAAGGAGGCCAATTCGGACCGAATGACGGGGAATTTGGTGTACATCCCAAACCCAAATTTATTGTAAAGAAACTGTTCATCTTTGAAGTATCCCCTCGGCACATCTGGCGTGTTGGCAAACTTCATGTATTCTTGGAAGCAAATGATATCTGGCGCCTCTCGCTCGATTAGTCCTTCTATTTGCGGCTTTATGTCGGTGCGAGGCAACCACTTTTGGTGATTAAAATTGCGCACATTATAAGACATTACGCGAATGCTTTTTTCGGTGGTTTCCGGAGTTTTAGTTTTTTTGAACTGGTAACTAGAAGCAAGAAATGGCCAGCCAAGTAAAATGCACACAAACGACAATAGAAAGTGACGGCGCATGTTTAACATCCAAAAAACAACAAAGGCAAAGTTGCTCAGCAACCAAACGGGGAAAAACAACCCCAAGAGTGCAATCCACACGCTCTGTGCTGGGTTTACCCAAGCAGAGAGGTAGGAGAGGAGCAGTATAACGGCGAAGGGAATGTTAAAAAGGTAAATGATTTTGCCGAAAAAAGTGAGTCCTTTGAACATGACTTATTTTTTTCCGTATTTGAACAAGAATTCTTTTTCGGCTTTAGACAGGCTCTCGTAGCCCGAGCTCGAAATCTTATCCAAAATAGCATCTACTTTTTTTTGTTCGTCATCGGGATTTGATGTTGATCGCGTTCGGTTCTGACTCGCAGCGGATTGGTGTGAGGAATACACTTTTTTCAAAGTAGGCTTTGGGTAGAAGAACTTCTCCACCCAATCAATTGCTGGTTGAATCCAGGTGCTGATGTCTTTTCCTTTGTCTAATTGTGTAACAAAATAGTATCCCAAAAATGCCCCACCAATGTGTGCCAATCGTCCGCCTGTGTTGACTTCAAATTGAATGATATCTAACACCAATAAACCCACGGTAACCCCCCACAGCGGAACGTTCAACACGAAAAAGAGCCGTACGGGCATCCTTGGGGCCTTCATGGTAACGGCCACCAAAATGGCGTACACACCCGCAGAAGCACCGATATTGGATGCTGAAATATTGTTGAATATCGGAAAAACATTGTAGGCGATAAAGTATAGAAAACCGCCAAACAAACCTCCTAACAAATAGACATTGACAATGCGGTGACTTCCTAAAAACTCTTTAAACAACATGCCGCTGAAGTACAATACCAGCATGTTTATTAAAAAATGCATAAACCCAGTATGGGTAAACATGTACGTAACGGGCGTCCAAAAGCGAAAAACAAATTTCTGTGGATGGCTAGGGAATGCCAAAAAATCTACTATGGTGCTTTTTACACCGCCACCTGGCCCAGTGAAAAGGAAACCGATGACGCCAAGTATAGCGACACCTAAAAATACCGCGGTGTTTATTGCAATGAGCCGAATGAGTCCGTCGCGGTTGGTGAAAAAGTCTTTTACGTTAAAGTCTGTAGTGTTTGTCATGGTCAAATGAGGTATTTGCGGCGCCAATAGCGGATGAGAATAAAGCCAAACAACATGCCGCCAAGATGAGCGAAATGGGCAATATTACTCGTGCTGCGACCTAGTGTAGCGTACAATTCTAAAATACCAAAAAGGGCCACAAAATACTTGGCTTTGATGGGTATCAAGAGGTAAATATAAATGCGTTGATTGGGAAATGTCATGCCAAAACCCATTAAAATACCATAGACAGCGCCCGAGGCGCCAATGGTTGGCGTTTTGTAGAGCAGGAAATAGTCGCGAAGTGGCCCCGCCGTGCTGCGGACTCCTGTTCTAAAGTCCATTTTTAAAATTTCTGTCAGCTCAGCATTCGAATAGCCTGCCGCGGTTATCATTTTTTTGAGTTCATACGCTTCGTAGAGGTTTACACCCACATGGCAAGCCGCTGCACCGAGACCGGTAAGTACATAAAACAACAAAAAGCGTTGCGAGCCCCAACGGTTTTCTAATCCCACGCCAAACATCCAGAGCGCGAACATATTGAAAAAGATGTGCGCTGGGCTCTCTAAGCTATGCAAAAACATGTGGGTAATAATCTGATGGGGCATAAAATCTGGCGACCCCGGCGTATACAAACCCAATGTTGAAGGGAGATTAATCCCAAAAGTAGAGACCAATGAAATGGAAGCTACAAAAAACAAACCATTGATAATCAACAAATTCTTGATTACCGGTGGCAGAAACGAAAACCGATTGGGTGCTGAGTATTGCATTTATTGAAAACGTTTTTCTAGTTCATTAGTTTGAAAGGTAATCACAATTGGTTTTCCGTGCAGTGAAATATTGGGCAAATCACATTGAAATAGCTTAGCGAGTAGCTCTTTCATTTCTTCAGAGGTCAATTTACTATGGCTTTTGATGGCGCTGCTTTTAGCAATGGTTTTGGCTAGTGCTTTAGCGGGATGACTAGTAAACGCCGCAGCTTCGTGTTGGGCGGCATCAATCAAAGCATCGAGGGTGGGTTTTATCGCCGATTCTTCCATGCCAACAGGCAAGCCGTGAATCACCACGCTATGTGTGCCGAACGGTTCGATGTCAAATCCCACTCCGCGCAAGTGATCAAATTGCGTGGTTAAAAGCGTGTAATCGGTTGCAGGAAACTCAAACTGTACAGGAAACAATAACTGCTGTGAGGCGATACTTTGTTTTTCAAAAGTAGCGAGGTAGTGCTCAAACAGAATGCGCTCGTGTGCGCGTTGTTGGTGCACTAGACAGAGTTGTCCGTCAATTTTAGCAGCAATAAATGTTTCTTGCAACTGAAAGGGTTCTGATTGCAAAACGCCATTTTCAGAGTCGGTGTTTTGATAGAACAGATCACTTTGAGGAAGGGGTTGGGCAACAGAATGTTCCGGATGATCTTGTGTTTTGTAAAATTCCAGAAAAGCCGCCATGTCCGCGTTTCGCTTTTCTTTAGGGTAGGTTGTACCTCCATTGCTTTTGAAACTCGTACTGCTGTTGCCTTCGTTAAAAGGGTTGAAATTGGGGTCCACTTCTATGCGGGGTGGTGCAATAGCGCTTGATTCCTGTCGGGGGATATAGGTTCTTTGGTCTATTTCAAAGTCGATGGCTGGCGCAATTTGGTATTGTCCTAATGCGTGCTTGATAGCAGAGCGCATAATGGCATATACCGTCTTTTCATCGTCAAATTTTATTTCTGTTTTCGTGGGATGTATGTTGACATCGATATGAGCGGGGTCAATATCCAAAAACAGAAAGTAAGATGGGTGTAATTCTGGTGAGAGCAGGCCATCAAAAGCGTTTTGGACAGCGTGGTGCAGGTATTGACTTTTTACAAAACGGGTATTGACAAACAGAAACTGTTCGCCGCGTTTTTTTCGCGCAGCTTCTGGCTTTAATACATATCCTGTTATAGAAATTAATGGCGTTGTTTCCTCCACTTGTACTAGCATTTCACGGCACTTTGGCCCCATCACATTGACAATGCGTTGCTTTAGGTTGCCACTAGGGAGGTTAAAGATTTCGGAATCATTGTGCGTCAGGCGAAAAGCGATAGAAGGGTGGGCGAGAGCCACGTGCTCAAATTCGTCGATAATATGTCGAAACTCTATGGCATCGCTTTTTAAAAAATTGCGCCGCGCTGGGATGTTGAAAAACAAGTTTTTCACCGAAATGATAGAGCCTTTGGGGGTGGCGCAGTAGCCTTGGTAGGCCACTTTGCTTCCGGCAATGCGTACTTCGTTCCCCAAATCAGCGTCTGCCATTCGTGTTTTGAGCTCCACTTGCGCTACCGCTGCGATTGAGGCGAGTGCCTCTCCTCTAAAGCCCATAGTCCGAAGAGCAAACAAATCCTCTGCGGATTGAATTTTTGAAGTGGCATGGCGTTCAAAAGCCATTCGGGCATCTACCTCATTCATGCCTTTGCCATTGTCAATTACTTGCAATAAGGTTTTACCTGCGTCACGTACGACAAGCTGAATATCTGTTGCTCCCGCATCGATGGCGTTTTCCAACAGTTCTTTTACCGCCGAAGCAGGCCGCTGCACCACTTCACCAGCGGCAATTTGATTGGCCACACTATCCGGTAGCAATTTTATTAAGTCTCCCATAGGAAGTTTTTGCAATTAGAAATACAAATAAGCCACAATAAGAAAGAGCAATGCCGCAATGGCTACCACCCGTAAATTCGCGTTTCGGTCGCCTTTCACCCTGCGATGTCTAGCAAACTCACTGCGCAAACGCGCGCGATAAGCCTCCTTGCTTTCGGGGTCTTTGTGTTTGACAATCAGGCTTTCGAGACGTTCTTTGCGCTCGTTGTAATACCTGTAGCGCGGCTCGAAGGACTTAGATTGTGCCGTTCTAAAAAACTTGGGCATTGATCCAGACATACGACTTCTTTGTGCTACAAAAGTACCGCTTTATTCAGCATTAAGCAACCGCTAATGCAGCACTTCCACGCTATTCTTACCAACAAGAGATTGCCAAAAGATTTTCTGTTAACCTTGCCGTAACATTCCGCCTCAAAAGTTACATTTGCAGCATGGACACGATAGATTACTGGGGCTTAATCGCCGGCTTAGGGCTTTTTCTTTTTGGTATCATGCTCATGGAGGAGGCCATAAAAACCTTATCCGGAAAAGCGTTTAAAATACTCATTCGCAAATACACCGCTACGCCCCTGCGCGCCGTGGGGACGGGAACGGTTGCAACAGCCATTCTTCAAAGTAGTTCTGCTGTAACTTTGATGACCTTGGCCTTTGTCGGTGCGGGCATCATGCAAATGAGTAGCGCTATCGGTGTGGTCTTGGGGGCCAATTTGGGCACCACAGTTACCAGTTGGTTAGTCGCTAGCCTTGGTTTTAAAGTGAAAATTGAAGCCCTTGCCATGCCTTTTGTGGGCATTGGGGGGTTGATGTATTTATTCCTGGAAGGAAAACCTCGTGCGGCACAACTCGGAAAGCTACTTCTGGGCTTCGGATTGCTATTTCTCGGACTGGATTACATGAAAGTGAGTATTTCTGATTTTGCCGAAAACTTTGATTTATCTCCTTATGCAGACTATGGCCGTTTGTTTTTCTTTTTAATAGGTGTAATCATTACGGCGTTGGTTCAGAGTAGTAGTGCTAGTTTGGCCATTATTTTAACGGCATTATTTTCGGGGATATTGACTTTCGAAACGGCTGCGGCTATGGCTATTGGGGCTAATGTCGGCACCACTATTACGGTGCTAATAGGTGCAGTGGGCGGAGGAGCGCTCAAAATGCGTGTGGCCATGAGTCATTTAATTTTCAACTTTGTGATTGGCGTTTTGGCTTTATTGTTTCTTTCGCAATTATCGCATTTTGTTTCGCAAACACTGGGTTTAGCGCATGACCCTCCCATTGCGCTTGCTGCGTTTCACACCATTGTTAAAGCCGGTGGCGTGTTGCTATTCCTGCCATTTACAGGGAAGTTGGCCGATTGGTTAACCGCCCGTTTCCCCGAAAAAGACACTAGCTTTAGTAAGTACATTTCCAAGCTACCCGCCCAATTGGTGCCAGACGCCACACTCGCAAGTATGGAAAAGGAAACAGAACGTTTGTACAACTTGATGGTGCATCATAACTTGGCGTTATTTGATATCGACCCGAAGTTGGTGCTGCCCTCCAAATACTTTAAAAAAGATGCTCAATTCTCCAAAGCTAAACTTTATCCTGCAATGAAAATCATTCAGGGTGAGTTGTTTAGTTTAGGCTCGCGATTACATGCTGAAATCATGGACGATGAGGAAGGCGATCGCTTGACTAGATTGCGAAGCAGTGTCAAGTATTTGTTGGCCGCTGCAAAAACATTAAAAGACATCGGTGCCGACCTTGAACTGTTGGAAAGTACGGAACACGAGTGGGTATTGCAGAGCTTTGAACGCTTTAGGAAACGACAATTGCGTTTTTATTCTCACCTACAAGAGCTTAAAGACAATCCCGATGACAAGCAACTCGTAACAGGTTTGCATGAACAAATGAAAGAAATACTCCATGCAGACGGCACAGCAATGCGCCAATTGACTGACTATTTGAGCGGAAAGAAGGCAGACCCAGTTTTGGTGAGTGCCATTTTGAACATCAATCGCGCTATGGTACTCGCCTCCCGGCAAGTGGTATTCAGTATGCGCGAATTGCGCTTGACGCAAGAACAAGGCGAACTTCTCGATCAATTGAACCCTACAAGATAGCGGTGTTGGCCTCGGTGTCGATAGAATGTTGTGCCTTTACTGCGTGATATCCAATCAAGTACTTTGCAGGTAGAAGTAAATATCTGTGGAAACCCATGTACAAGCAAGCCCTACCAAGACGCGAAGGTTTTGTTTAATGGTGTCCTGAGAAAAGGTTTTATTGCTGTCAAGAAAAGGAAAGGGTATCCAGGTGAGCCATAAAAAGGGGTAGTACACCCAACTTATTTGTAACGCTTGAACCATGTTTTGCCAGCCATGCGCCTCATCTGCTTGATGCAAGAAGAGTAAAATCAAAGAAAATAGAGTGAAATAAATGATGTTTAGCCTTTTGTGTTCTTTAAATCTTGTACATTGAAAATAGGAAACGGTATTGAGAATCAAAAAACCAGTGAAAACGAGTAGCCACATGCCTGTTTATTTTTAGAAAGTCAAAAATAATGCGCTTTGATGGATTGTCTGTCATCCTTTAGCGGGTAGAGTGTTAATCATTTTTCCTCAACAGCGCATCGATTTTTTTGACGTCACTTATGGATAGGGTTTCATGTGAAATGATAAAGGTTTCATGGGCAACAACAATCGCCAACCAGCAATGGGTGTCATTAGGTAATTGGCTTTTAGTAATCCAAAGAATTTCCGGATTGTCTTTAGTCATGAGGTAACCAATCTGTACTTCATGGTATTTTATTCTGCTGCCGCCGTCCTTATAAAGGTAATAATCGAAATAATGATGTATTTCATTGTCAGCAATTCTGATGACTTCTTTTCCGAAGGTGCCCCAAAGTAATTTTCGCATAAAGTAAATTGCAATTCCCCAAAAGAGGGCAACCCCTATAAAAGTACCAAAACCTAACTCAAGCCCACCCATAAAGACAATAAATACAACACCTACGATGGGGATGGTGAAGTTAAAACCCACCAAAAGTAGTAATATAGAGAGCGGTCCTTTGCCTAATGGTTGGGGATGTAGGGTGACTTGTATGGTGTTGTCAATGGTGCTTACTTCGGTATTTTGAGGCATTCTTTTCTATTGTAGGCGATTGTTTACTAGTGCGTACCGTCTTTATTCATTGAATTTCCTGTGTTACTAGCAACACCAAGATTAAAAACAGGCATGAAAATTCAGGAAATTGGGCGGTTGTTGTTTTTTAGCGCACGGTAATTGGAAAAACCTGATATCTTACAAAGGGCACGCTCCTTTCGGTGTGCGCAATGCCTTTGATTACTATTTTTCCAACGAAAGTAAACCCATCGTCAGCAATAATATCGTATTTGCCCAATACAACACCATCCTCAATACTATCCATGGCTTGGAAGGCATGTTCTGGTTTTTCAGGGGTGCCGTTGCCAAGGATGCCAATAAAGTATTTTGGTGACACTACAGCGCCAGCAAACTGTGCAGTTATCGTAAAGCGTCCTTCCGTTTTCAGCTCGTTTATTTCTTGTATGATAATGGATGGTTGTGCTATTTCTTCCTGCTGTGCGTTCCACTCTTTGGTGCCAGGAATAACTTGGCCATTGCGAAAAGGGATGGCATATTTAGGAGTTCCAGATTCATAAAAAACAGAATCCCAACCATCCATGATGCCATCTGCATAGGTCACCGAACGGTAGCGAACGCCTGTTTCTGTATAGGTGGTAAATACGCCCTCCTTTTTCCCTGCCAAATAGCTGCCTTCTGTTTGTTTTTGTCCGTTTTTATAATACAAAACCTCAGGCCCTTGTTTCCTATCACCTTGCATCGTGACGGTTGCTTTTAATGTAGTCCCGTTTTCGAAATATTGTTTAATTAGTTCTGTGTTTCCCAGTTCTTCAGAAGCGGTTTGTTTGGTATTCGAGTTTAATGAATTTGAATCGATTACGACCTCGTTTTGTTGGGAGTCACAAGAAGATATACCCATCAAACTGGCACAGGCCAAACTCAGGATTACGTACCAACTTTTTTGCAATGGCGTTGCTATTTTCATGAGCTACGTTCAATTAAACAGTTAACAGAAGAATCAACACAAAGATAAGCGTTGACATTATGAAATTAAAAACGAAAAGAGGGAAAGCAGAACTTTATAGGTTGACGGCAATAGCATTAGGGTCTTCCAGTCTACCCAATTGTTTGAAAATGGCATTAAAGGCTTTTGGGTCACCAGTGGAATAGAATTGGTGCTGTGGTGTACCTGTGGTTGTGCGCTGCAAGTCAAATTTTCTCATGATTTTTTTGGTTTGTCGCGCCACGGGTTGTGCACTGTCGAGGATGCGAATGGCTTCTCCAGCGATATCGCTGATTTCCTTTTTTATAATCGGGTAATGGGTGCAGCCCAACACAATAAAATCAACTTGAGCGGTTTGCATCGGTTGAATGTATTGTTGTAGTAACGTGCGGAGTGCCAAACTGTCTCGATTTGGATTTTCAATCAGTTTTACCAAGCCTTCACCGATGACCTCCACCACTGCTATTTCATTATTTCTCGCAAATTGATTGGCTGTTTTTTGAAAGAGTGCTGAGGTAAGTGTCCCTTTGGTGGCCAAAACTCCAATGGATTTTGTTTTGGTGGACAATGCAGCGGGTTTTACGGCAGGTTCAATGCCAATAAACGGCACGGAGTACGTTTCTCGAAGAACTTGAATAGCATTAGTAGTAGCGGTATTGCAAGCCACCACGATTAATTTGCAATGGTGGTTATCCAACAAAAATTTCGAGGCGGCAAGGGAGCGCTCAACAATTTGTTGGGGTGATTTTTCTCCGTAGGGAGCATGGGCACTATCTGCCAGATACACGGTGCTTTCGTTGGGTAATAATTGATTTACGGCATCCCAT
This sequence comes from Schleiferiaceae bacterium, assembly GCA_022565875.1. Classification (GTDB taxonomy): domain Bacteria; phylum Bacteroidota; class Bacteroidia; order Flavobacteriales; family Schleiferiaceae; genus JAIULY01. Next base: position 12,945 of record JAIULY010000035.1, read on the forward strand.
ATGGTAAGGCCACCAACACCGGAGTCAAAAAAGCCTATGGGTTGTTCCATTGTTCGGTAATTGCTTGTGCAAATGTGCGCAAAAAAAAACACCAACCTATTACAGTCAGTGTTTTTTTTAGTGTTGTAAAATCAGGCTTAATTGATGCCTAATTTTGTTTTTACAAGAGGTAAGATGCTTTCGCCGCCTCCAGTGTAAATAACTACGCCTTTGGAGCGTGAGCTATCCATGATGTAGGTGAAGTTGTTTTCTTCGGCAACATCATTGATGGCTTTCTGGGCTTTTTCGATAATGGGCGTCAACAACTCACGTTGTTTCTTCTCAAAATCCTCTTGCGCCTTTCTTTGAAAATCTTGCATACGCATTTGTAAGTCTTGCAATTCTTGCATTTCCTTTTCACGACGCAATTCAGTCATCATTTTTTGGTTTTGCTCAAAATTGCGGTACTTGGTTTCGAGTTCTTCCTCCATTTCTGTGAAGTCGTTCTCTAGTTGACGTGTGTAGGTTTCTAACTTCTCTTGGGCAGCTTTTGCTTCCGGCATTAGTCCTAATAGCTCATCTACATTGATATGTCCAATTTTTACTTGGGCTTGAACATTGGCCATTGAAGCGAAAAATAATGCGCAGATGGCGAGGATTTTAACAGTGGTTTTCATGCTTATTATTCAGATATTAAAAGTTTAACGTATTCCTAATCGTTCCAACACTTCGTCGCTATAGTCAATTTTGTCACTTCCGTAAAGAAATGTAATGGCTCCAGCTTTGTCGAGAACGATGTCCAATTTTCTTTTTTGAGCAACCTCCTGAACGGCAGTAAATACTTGGTCTTGTAATGGCTTTACAAGTTCTTGTCGCTTTTTGAAGAGCTCGCCATCGGGGCCGAAGTATTTGCGCTGCAATTCTTTTGCTTGCTTACTTTTCTTTTTTATTTCATCTTGACGTTCATTCTGCATTTCTTCTGTCAGCAAAACGCGCTCAGCATTGAAAGACTGGGTTAGCGCATCCACCTCTTGGAGCAAAGCCGAAATTTCATCTTCCCATTCTTTTGACAAATTGTCTAATTGTCGTTGGGCTTGAGCATATTCAGGAACGCGAGTCAAAATGTAATCTGTGTCTACGTAGCCGATTCGCTGAGCCTGAACAATTGTGTTCAAGCCAAAAACCAAGCCAAGAATGAACAACGGTAACTTCAGGTTCATAATGCGTGCGAAATTAGTTAATTTAGAATTGCTGACCAATAATGAAATGCGTTTGCCAACCACTTCTTCCTGGTTGCCCAGGGACATTGTCAAATCCATGACCGACATCCACACCCAAAAGGCCAAACATCGGCATAAAAATCCGTATACCTGCACCAGCTGAGCGCTTTAGCAAGAAGGGATTGTAATCGTCAAAACTCGAAAAGTTGTTACCGCCTTCAAGGAAGGAGAGCAAGAATATCTGCGCACTTGGATTATTGGTCAACAAGTATCGCAACTCGATATTAAACTTGTTGTACAAAATACCTCCACCGGGCGGCGTAATCGAGTTGTTTGGATAACCGCGCAAAGCAATGATTTCGCGACCATCCAAGAAAAAGTTCTGGAGTCCGTCACCACCCACAAAGAAGCGGTCAAAAGGCTGTACACCGATAATGCTGTTGTAAGACCCCATAAACCCAAATTCGGCATGTGAACGAACCACAAGGTTTTTATACAATTGCGTAAACCAACTTGAATTGAATTTCCATTTGTGATACTCTAAGAAACGGAAACGCTCGGCAACAGATAAATCAGAATAATCGCGACCATTGATGAGCGAGTACGGAGGTGTAAATTCCGCAGATAAATTGAAAACCGATCCTCTAGTAGGGAAGATGGGTACATCGGTGTTGTTTCTTCCCAATAGAATCTTAATATTGAAGTTGTTGAAGATACCAGATGGGATATTCCCCAATCCAAACCCACCACCTGGAGTGGTGTAGGTACTCACCAATTGTTTGTATTCAATAGAGGTGAAAAGGGTAAAGTAGTCATCAGGAATTTTCAAACGTTGTCCAAGACCTAGATTGACCCCAGTAATGGTGAGGCCTTGTCGTCCGGGGTCTCTTCTTGGTAATCCATTACTTTGAATGTTGCGATACACCGATCCGGTGAGCGAGCGTGGTTTGCGGCCGCCAAGCCAAGGCTCGGTAAAAGAGGCGTTGTACGATTGGAACCAACGACCATTGGACTGGGCGCGAAGTGAAATGGTTTGTCCATCTCCTGTTGGCAAGGGTTGCCATGCTTTTTTGTTGAAAATATTTCGCGCACTAAAATTGGTGAAATTTAGCCCCAAGGTTCCTATAATCATATTGGCTCCCCAGCCCCCTTGCAGTTCTAATTGTGAGGTAGATCGCTCCTCTACGGAGTATTCGATATCCACTGTTCCTGTTTCTGGATCGGGATCAAACTTTACGTCTAAGGCCTGTTGGTCAAAGTAACCCAACTGCGAGAGTTCCCGCATCGATCGCTGTATTTCAGAGCGGCTAAACAAGTTGCCAGGTCGTGTGCGCAGCTCTCGATAAATAACGTTGTCGTTGGTGCGGTCGTTACCCGCCACGCGCACCTTGTTTATGGTTGCTTGTCGCCCTTCGCGAATCCGAAGTTCAATGTCAATGCTATCGTTTTCAATTGCTGTTTCAACGGGGGTTAAATTGAAAAAGAGATATCCATTGTCTAAATAGATCGAACTGACATCGTTGCCGGCAGGGTCAAAAAACAAGCGCTCATTGAGCAACCCATCGTCGTAAACATCTCCTGGATTGATGCGAAGTACGCGGTTTAAAATTTCAGTTGAGTACTTCGTGTTGCCGAGCCAAGAGATGTTTCTGAAGTAAAACTTGTTTCCCTCCTCAACATGAATATCCAACATAATTCGGTTGTCGTTGATGGCGTAAATCGAATCTTTTAGGATGCGCATATCTCGGTATCCTTGAGAATTGTAAAAGGCAACAAGCTTTTCTTTGTCTTCTTTGTAATTGCTTTTAATGAATTTTGAGCTTTTAAAGATGTTCCAGTAATTGACGCGTTTAGTTTCTTTCATTGATTTGCGCAATTTCTTTTCCGGTAGTGCGGATGCGCCAATGAATCGTATATCTTCGATTTTAATTCGCGGACCTGGATCTACTTGGATGCGAAGCGATACGGTGTTGCCTGCTGTATCTGGTTCAGGGATAAGCTTTGCTTTTACATTCAAATGCCCTTTGTCGATAAACAACTTTCTAATTTTGCTTTCAGATGAAACAACCAGGTTTTCACTCACAACCATACCTCGGCTGATTTGTATCTCCTCACGAATGTCATTGATGCGACTTTTGGATAAATCCCCCACAAAATAAAACCGCGATAATTTGGGTAGGGCTGCCAATCGGATTTCAAGAAAAATGCGATTGCTTTGCACATTGACTACGTAAATGGCGACATCAGAAAAAATATTTTGATCCCAAAGGGTGTTGATGGCTTTTTGCAGTTTTTCACTTGGAACAGAGAGCTTATCGCCAACAGCCAATCCGGAGAGTAAAACAATTACAGATTCATCCAGATTACCACCGCCAACGACATTGATGCCGGCCACTTCGTATTCGATGCTTGGATTGAGTTTAATGGGGCCGTTTTCTTGTGCAATAACTGCTGAAAATCCAAAAACAAGAAAAAGGGCTAAAAATCTTTTGAGTATCATTAAATGGGGTCAGTTTACTTTAAGTTGTTCACCGGTTTTACCAAATCTTCTTTCGCGGTGTTGGTAATCTACAATTGCTAAATACAAATCTTCTTTTGTGAAATCGGGCCACAACTTGTTTGTGAAATGTAACTCTGCGTAAGCAATCTGCCAAAGCAAATAGTTGCTAATGCGATATTCACCACTGGTTCGGATGAGCAAATCAGGGTCAGGCATGTCTTTGGTGTACAAATGGGAGGCAAAAACTTTTTCATCAATAGCATCAGCCGATAGCGTGCCAGCCTCCACTTCTTTGGCAATGGATTTTACAGCAGAAATAATTTCAGTTTTGGAGCTGTAACTCAAGGCCAAGGTCAGGGTCATGTGAGTGTTGTTTTTGGTTACATCAATGACATCATGTAGCTGCCTAAAACAATCATTAGGTAGAGAAGCCAATTCACCGATAGCCTGCAGGCGGATGTTGTTTTTCATCAACGTGTCCAACTCATTAGACAATGCACCGACCAAAAGTCGCATCAAAGCGTTTACTTCCATTTTTGGTCGCGACCAATTTTCTGTGCTAAAGGCATACACCGTTAGATACTTTACCCCGAGTTCTGCACATGCAGTGGTGGCATTTCGCAGCGCTTCCACTCCATTTTCATGACCTTTAATTCGCGTCATAAAGCCCTTGCTCTTTGCCCAGCGTCCATTTCCGTCCATAATTATGGCCACATGAGCAGGGATTTTGTCTTTATCGATAGCTTCAGCATGCATACATCACCAAATTTTCAAGCACCGTTCTCGTTTTGACGATAGCTTTATTGTCAATCCTATTCCTGTAAACACGTACCAATCATTGTTTTGGCCATTTCCACGCGGCCTTCCAGCATTGGGAATATCGGCAAGCGAACGATCGGATAACGCGGCCGCAAGTTCACCATTTTCTGCGGAAAGTTGACTAGGATTTACATACTTTCCACTAACATCATCTAAAAAATCTGTTGAAGTATTTCGGAAGCCGCATTCGATGTTCAATCCCATAAAGTAATTTAGTGTGAATCGGTAACCGAATCCAAATGGTAAGTTTATGGCATTCAGTCCGTAAGGGCGTCTACTTGACAGTGAGGTACCTTGTCCTTCGGTGCCTAGGGGTTGCAAATCCACAAGCTCGCCGTCAAAAGTTGTTTGCGGGTTAAATGTAAAAAAGCCCAATCCTGCAAAAATATAAGGCGAGTGGTTAAACTGACTTCCTGTTTCGTATTCAAAAAAATTGAATTCTAGAATAATTGCGCCCTCATAAATTGTGCTTTGAAAATTGAGATTGCGGTTTTGCCGATAAGCGAGGTTGGATAATGCGTCGTCATTGGCTACCAAGCCGTACATAAATTGCCCACGGATGCTATAGTATTCATTAAATTGGTTTCTGAAAAAGATTCCTGTGCTATATCCTTGAGGCAGGTGAATGCCGTAGTGCCCAACATCACCGATAAAATGAGACATACCTCCAAAAACGCCCAACTCACTGTACTGAGCTCGGGTGTGCATGGGGGAAAGGGAAATCAATAAAAATATGAAATACAGCAGTATAAGCCTCAAATCGATAATTTTTTTTGAAGGTGGCAAATGTAGTTAAAAAAAAGGGTTTGAAAGTGTAGGCTTCTGAAAACCTTTTAATTGCGGCGGTCGAGACCCCACATCAATTTTTTCCGCAGTGTTGCTGGGAAATCTTGATTGTGTGTTTGCACCATTTTTATCTTGAATGGTGCGCGTTCCAAAAGTAATTCGGTACTGCATGGAAGTTTGTAAATTTTTGAATCCGTACTCGCGAGAAAATCCATTTCACGACTTTCAATTTTCAAACGGATTTTCAAGTGGTTTGGTATAACGAAGGGGCGTACGTTCAAATTGTGTGGTGCAATTGGTGTAATCACAAAATTTTCAGATCCTGGCATAATGATAGGGCCACCGCAGCTCAAGGAGTACCCAGTTGACCCTGTCGGGGTAGCCACAATTAAGCCATCCGCCCAGTATGAATTGAGGTATTCATCGTTGATATAAGCGTGAACGGTTATCATAGCAGTGGTGTCTTTTCGGCTAACTGCCACTTCGTTTAATGCAAAGTTTTGAGCAATCTCAATTTCTGGATTGTCAATATGCATCGAAATTAAATTTCGCTCGTTGATGACAAAACGCCCTTTAATCAAATCGCAAATCGCAATACCGGCATCTTCCTTGGCAACATTTGCTAGGAAACCTAAGCGCCCTAAATTTATACCCATTATGGGTATGCCCGTGTCGCGTATCATGGAAACAGAATCTAATATCGTTCCGTCACCCCCCAAGCAGACCAAAAAGTCTGGCCGAATCCGAATCAAATCTTCATGAGAGGAAAAAAGTTCGGCGTAGTTAGCATATTCTGGCAAGTGCAAGCGTTGCGATGGCTCTAAGTCCTCGAACAACACCACTTTCACTTCATGACGCACCAATACTTCAAAGAGTTTTTTGAAGTCGGGTAGCGACTCTTTTGGAATTTGTTTGCCAAATAATGCGATTTTCATAATCGAGTGTTGAGGAAAGTGGAGAGGGAAATGAGGCACTCCGACTAGGTTTTGATCTAAATTTCGAGGTACTTCATGAAAGACTCATAGCGATCTTTGAGGTCTAAGCCCAACTCACTGTGGTGATAGGTAGCTGCCACATCATAGCTATAGCGCTCAAAAGTTTGCAAGGCGCGGCTTAAGTCTTGTTTGTTGGTTTTAATGGTGACAGCAATTTTAGAAAAGGTGCCGGGCAACTCATTGACATACAAAGCTAGTATTCGGGCATCATCAGATTCCAAAATTTGACTGATTTGGCTGATTTGATAGTCCTGTGCTTCCATTTCGAGAACTACAATACCTCCGTATTTCTGCATAGCTGGCAGCCTTCCCAATTCGTACACCAAGTCTTTTGCCATTAAGTATCCCAAGTACTGTTGTTTTTCATCTACCACCGCCAACACCGTGAGGCGCATATTGGCAAACAAACCGAAGGCATTTAAAATATGCTCGTGTTGATTGAGCATTCCAGGAATAAATAAGTGACTGAGCGAAGCTATCGGCAGTGCGTCATTTTCTGAATTGTACAGCGCATCTTGATGGAGAACTCCGCAAAAATTTGCTTGTTCGTCCACTACAATTATGTGAAATACAGATTCCTGCTCAACAAAGGCTATGGCATCTGCAATAAGAGCCTGCGTTTGAAAAGCGGGGAATTCATTTTTTATGAGCTGCAATACATCCATCGTGCTGCCTTTATTAGGTAAACGTGGCAAACATAATCAAAGTTTGGTTGTGCACTAAATTTTCTTGCATTATTGTTTGTCAATCAAGAAAAAATAGAGACAAAGCAGTTGCTATTCTGCTATTTCGGCAAAAGTGGTTTTGACTTCTTCTGCCCGCTTTCTTAACATTTCCGCTTCTTCTGCAATTCCTGCCTTTAACCCTTGTAGTTTTTTATGAGCGGGATAAATAGCTGCATCTGAATCGTACAGTTCTGGGTGTAAATACTTTCCTTTTTGGTGTGCCAGCTTTTCTTCTTCGTCGGATATCCGGTGCGCAATGGCGTAGGGGTCATTTCGAACGCCTGTTACCTGCCAACTCACTTTTATTTCAGGCGCATCGGTTTGGATTAGAAACGTGTTGTCTGAGATTTCTTCTTTAATAATGGCTCTAGCAAACGACCCTATAACCGTGAGCTGATATCGAAAATCAGTATTGACATCGGTAAAATAATCAGGCAGAGCTACCCGGGCAAAACCGGCTGCATCTGTTATACAATTGCCACTGTAAATATTAATCATTTCAGGACTTTCCACAAAGCTATGTACCAAAAATTTGTTCTCGGGATCTTTTGGATGGTCGATTTTGAATGTTCCCGATCCTTTTGAAATACTTCCAGTGGTGGTAATGTTTCCGTTTACCACCAAATCGCCAATAAAATATCCTGCATAAT
>JAIULY010000036.1 GCA_022565875.1 Schleiferiaceae bacterium
AAAAAAGAAAAGCACGCTAGTAGTAGCGTGATTTATATAGGGAGTATTTGAAATTTTAATTTATAGACCCCATAACGCGTTTCATAAAACCATTTAAGGCATCTTTTTGTGTTGTTCCAGATTTAATGTCTTTCATAACTTCCAAAGCTCCATAAAAATTGGAAACAAACTCTCCCAACACTTCGAGTTCCTCGTCTTTTATGCCCGGAGCATCTGCCATATGTTCTAGTAATTCAATAGCTTCGGTTACCCAATCTTCATCGTGGGCCTCCATAAATTGTACAGTGTGTTTAATCAATGGTATTCTCATGGTTCAAATTTTTTACAAATTTACGATAAGTCAAAGCAATAAATATTGACTAACGTTAGTTTTTATCTATGTGTTGATTTTTAATTAGGTCTAAAAAAATTGGTAAGTGATCACTAAATCCACCAACATAACGTGGACCTCGAAATGCTCTAATTGGAAAATCACCGGTATAGCGTTCGTCTTTTTCTAAAAGAAAAGGTGCGCGAAACACTGTGGCCTGATGGTTTTTGACCTGCCAATTGCCTGTTAACAAGCTTTGTGAAACTAAAAATTGATCCAGATATTCCCATTCGCCACGATACTTGTGCGTACCTAAATCCTTATCCATACTCTTCATAAAGTTCATTAGATCGGTTTCGGAATTTTCAATGGTCTTTTTCCCTCCCAGTGCGATAGCCAATGAGTTGTTGGACGGGCCGTCATTAAAATCACCCATTACCAAAATGCGCACTTCCGAATCAATCCCCCTCAAACTATCAATACGTTGTCGCACCATAGACGCTGCTTTTACGCGTTTATAATCGCTTGTAGCTTGACCACCTCGACGACTTGGCCAGTGATTGACATAGATATGAATGGTATCTTCATTAAATAGCAATCCTTTGACATACAAAACATCACGAGTGAAAAATGTGATGTCGTCATCTAAAGTTACAGCCAAGTTTTCCGAAAAGAGTAGGCGAAACTTGTCTGGGCGATAGAGCAGCCCTACATCAATGCCTCTGCGATCTGGGCTATCATAATGTACAACTTGATAATTTGCGTTTTTAATGGGGTCTACTTTGGTGAGATTTTCTAAAACCAAGCGATTTTCTATCTCACAAAATCCAATAATACTCGGAAGTTCCATACCACCGACCGCTGCAATTACTTGAGCAATTTTTGTGGTTTTATCCCAATATTTATCAGTTGTCCACTTAAGTTCGCTCTCGGGTAAGTACTCTTCATCAATGGTCAAGGGGTCATCTATGGTGTCAAATAGGTTTTCAACATTGTAAAACATCACACGAAGGCCTTGATCTCGTCTTGCATTATCATCATGTAAATAAACATCTTGTGCAATAACCCATTGGGAGCACAAAGCGAATATAAAGGCATATGGAAACAGTAATTTCATTTTTTAAGCTATTTTGATTTCATTTCTTCTTTTAATTCTTCAAGGCCTTTTCGCGCATCATCAGGGTCAAAGCGGTACACAAAATAGCCATGCGGCAATGTGCCAAATTGTAAATTCAACAGGTAATTTCCATTGCGCATAACTTCAGGATTGGGTACTATCGGCACTCTATGTTTGCCTTTCTCAAATGGCCCAAGAACACCGAAAGCGGTGCGATCTCCTGATGCACTATAAAATTCGTAATACAGACGCTCTTTAACCAATGCATCTAATTCCACCCAAAGAGTATCTTCAAACTGTTTTTCAAGCACTTGCAATTCATACCTTCTTTGATGTTTATAGTCATTCAAAAAATCTGCTACCGACACCCAGAAGAAGGCGGCATCCCCGAGTTGGCTTTTCTCACAACTCAACAACAATGTGGAATCATTAACCCATGCTATTCCTTCAAATTGTCTTGAAATGGGTAATGGGACTTCAATCAACGCACCATCACGGTATGCATCTGTGCGAAAATCCATTACTAAATAAATGCTATTACCCAAGAGAACAGCAAGTTCGGACTTTTTTTGATGTTTGTCAGCGCCCGTTACCCAGTGAAAGGGTATCATGCCAGGAGTAAAAGTTAATGTATCTACCAAAGTTGCTCTATGGTGTCCGGGTTTAGCAGGTAGCTTATAAACCAAAGCATGACCATCAAAAGGTTCTGTTCTGTTTTTTGTGATAATGTAAAGTTGATTTTCATGATAGAATAAAGCTTCTGCATCAAAATATTGGGCAGAAGGGGCAGGAGGGAAGGCGGTTTGTTCGGGATAGGTAAAGTGGATTTCACTGTAATTACCCACAGCTCCATTGAAAAGATCAGACAAAAAATATCGGTAGATTTTTAAATCTGTTCGGTTGTTTTTGTTATTGCCAATATCAGCTATGTAGAGATAGTTGTTCTTGTCGTCCAATGTGATACTCTCAAAATCCACTTGTTCGAAAGGCAATTGTATTTTTGAAAGCAATTCTCCAACAGATGAAAATAAAAATAATTCAGCAGGATTACCACTGTCGTTATGTGTAATAATACGACCATCAGGCAACACAACCAAACCAGATGATTCCTTTAATGCAATCGGCACCTCACGAATGATAAGCGCATCTTGGGCAGAAAGGGGAGTGGTGCTCCAAATTAAAAAACTACAAAAAAGGATTTGTAAATACTTCATATGCAGTTTTTAGGATTAATTTTCAACAAACTGCCATCACCATAACTCAAAAAGCGATAATTATTTTCTAAAGCATACGCATAAACACGTTTCCAGTCTTCGCCAATAGCCGCCGCAACTAAAAGTAATAAGGTGCTATTGGGTTGATGAAAATTGGTAAACAAGTAGTTGGCATAACGAAAAGTATAACCAGGACCAATTAGCAATTGTGTGTTTCCTGTGAGACTCGTTTGATTGTTGGACTCCATATAATTCAATAACGCCTCAATCGCCCGATTAGGTGTCGCTTGTATAGCTGATTCGTATGGTGTCCATTGATTGATATAGTGAAAGTCTGCTTCTTGATTTATTAATTTATTACCCATCCAATACACAGACTCTAAGCAGCGCAATGACGTTGTACCAATGACATAAATAGGATTACCTATCTGTTTTTGAAGGACTTGCAACATATTCTTTGAAACTTCAAAAGGTTCAGCGTGCATTTCGTGTTCACCTATTGTATCTGCACTTACTGGCTTAAAGGTACCTGCGCCAACATGGAGAATCATGTCGACGATTTGGATATCTTTTTCCTGTATTTTTGTCAGTAACTCTGGCGTAAAATGCAGTCCCGCAGTAGGTGCGGCAACGGAACCGGCGTGTTCGGCAAAAACAGTTTGATAGCGATTCTTGTCGCTTTCTTCCGCTTGTCGATTCAAATACGGTGGAATAGGAGTCTTTCCGAGTAATTCTAGCAATTCAGCAAACGTATGTTCAGAATTCCAATTAAAACGCACTAAAAAATGACTGCCCATACGTTTTTCAAGGTGGGCCTCTAAAATATAATTATCTTCAAAATGAATGACCTGTGGATTTTGTTTCCATTTTTTTGCACCACCAATTAGCGCTTTGTAAAGGATGGTTTGCTTTGCCACCATAGCTTGCTGAATGTCCAAATCAGCGGGTTCGAGACAAAAGACTTCAAAAGGTTTTGCATTAGGCCTTGGAAACAGCATTCTGGCTTGAATGACTTTTGTGGTATTTCGAAATAAAATAGCGTTGGGCTCTAATTTTTCGTGCACATTTCTATATATGCATTCTGAAATGGTGCCATTGTCATAGATCAAGCACTTACTGGCGTCCCGTTGTGCCAGAGGATTTTTGGCAATCTGGCCATCCGGTAGCAGATACGTATAATCAGCAGTAGAAAGGTTTTTTATAGCAATCATGCCGCAAAAATACTAGTAAATTCAAGGTATTTGTGTGTGTACTGTGTAAATAATTTTGAGAAATAAAAACCATTTTTGCGATGCAATCCGAGATTCAAGTCAACAGCGTTTTTAATTCAATGGGAAAAAAAATGTAGAGCGGTATAGTCCATAAAAATTCTTAGTTGACAACTTTTCTCTTGAAATTTCATTTGTTTTAAAATTAGTGGGACTATTTTATTGAGCTGTAGTCAATTCTTGGGCACCACATATATATGTATGTAGAATGTGTAATCAGGCCGTAAATCTTGAAAAGCCCAAAGAATCACTGGCTATAAAAATACCCTATAATTTATATTATGTTAAATAGGGATTTTTGAAAAACAAAAGGGAGCCGCTTTTAAGCGCTCCCTTTGTGATAATGTTAAAATTTGTAACGCAAATTATTCCATCGCATCGATAAGCTCCTGCATTTCCATGCTCTTTTCGTAATTACCAATGTTGTAATATACTTTTTGAAGTGCTATTATAACATTCGAATCATCAGAATTTAATTCATAAGCCTTTTCAAAATATCCTAAAGCCTTTTGGAAAATTGCCTTTTGCTCTGTTTTTAGCTTATCATATTTTTTGGTTTCGTTCAAACCAAGTTTATTAATTTTTTCAGTGTATGTATTAGCTTCATTCACCACTAAAACGCCTAACATATACTGAGCATCAGCATTGTCAGGGTTGGCGGCTATGGCTCTTTTAAAATATTCCTCAGCTTTTTCGGGATTTTTTAATTCTTGTAATGTAATAATTCCAACATTAAACAAAAACAAGTCATTGTCAGGATCACTTTCCAAAGCAATTTCAAAGTTTTTCAAAGCGCCATCATAATCTTTAGCATTGAGAAAATCTTGCAACTCAAACATTAAAAAGTCTTTATTCACTGGGAATTTCTTTCTAGCCTCAGTCACCAATGCCTTTCTATCTTCTTCCTTTTCTAGCTTTTGGGCCAACGAAATAGCCGTTACATACAACACAGGGGTCAACGGCTCTCCTATTTTGGGTTCTAACACTTTACCGGCGTCGAGTTGTTTTTGCATCTGCTCTGGTGTTTTAAAGGCTACTTTCTCACCAGTTTCTGCGTTTCGCGCTTCGTATGTTATCCCTTTATATCCCATCTTGATGAGATTCTTGTTCATTTCTAGGGCCTTTTCAAAGTTCTCCATTTTTTGCGCCATAAAAGCCGCATTGTAATACATTGAAGTATCTAGCGATTCCCCATTTGATATTTTACCACTAAGATCATACGCCTTCATGAAATCGTCGAAAGCACCCTGAAAGTTTTCTGAATCAGCACGTTTAATACCTCTGTTAATGTAATTACCTGGGAGGAATCGATATTTTTCATTCGCCTTTTTGGTATAACTCGCTTTCCCTGTTTTTTCTTCAAATTCTAAAAGGCTTTCAAAGCCCCAAAGGGCTTTATCGACAGCATCTTCATCTAAAGCCTTAATTTTTTCATTACTACTATTGGCAATAAGCATGTAAATATCCCCGTAGTAGAAATAAAATTTACCCAATTGTTTTGGGTTAACTTCCGAAGCGGCCTTCCCTTTGATGATGTCGTTTGCTTCTTCAATATATGTCCGCGCTTGTGCGATATTGTCCGCCTCCCGGGTGTTTAAGAACTTATTGTATTCAATTACGGCACTAGAAATTACCGGTTTTTCTTGAGCAACAACAACTATTGAAAGTAACATTGCCGCAAAAATGGTTTTTAGTTTTCTCATTGTTATATTATTTAAGGTGGTTTTTGAAAGTCGCTTTGCCCACTAAAGAATAGTTGGCAAAGCGACTGTGTCAAACTAGTATTAACTTATTCTGCAATAGGTGTTTCTGGTCCATCAGTTGCCGCTGAGCCTTCAGTGGCTTCGCCCGTTTCGTCGATAACTTCTTCGTCCTCTCCGCTAGGCACTTTGGCTACCGATGCGATACTGTCATTGTTTTTCAAATTTATAAGGCGTACACCTTGTGTGGCTCTACCCATAATTCGCAATTCAGCAACTTTCAATCGAATCATAACACCAGATTTGTTGATAATCATCAAATCATCTTCGTCAGTTACTTGCTTTATGGCAATTAAACTTCCTGTTTTTTCGGTAAGACTTAAGGTTTTCACCCCTTTGCCACCTCTGTTTGTAATACGGTAGTCTTCCAAATCTGATCGCTTGCCGTACCCTCTTTCCGATACTACAAGAATGGAGCCATTATCGGGTTTCACACATACCATTCCGATAACTTCATCGCCATCTTCTTCAGAGAGTGTCACTGCTTTCACACCAGCAGCTCCCCTACCCATCGGACGCACCTTAGCTTCGGGGAAACGAATGGCTTTTCCTGATTTGATTGCCATTACGATGTCCATTTCACCATCGGTAAGTCGCGCTTCGAGCAACGTATCACCGTCGCGAACGGTTACGGCATTTATGCCATTTTGGCGTGGTCGACTATATGCCTCAAGCGAAGTTTTCTTAATAATACCATTTTTAGTACACATCACAATGTAGTGATTGTTGATGTACTCAGGGTCACTCAAGGTGTTGACATTAATGAAAGCCTTCACACTGTCATCCTGTGGAATATTAATTAAGTTTTGAATTGCGCGACCTTTAGAGGTACGGGTACCTTCAGGAATTTCGAATACGCGCAACCAGAAACAGCGTCCTTGCTCGGTAAAGAAGAGCATGTAATTGTGATTGGTTGCTGTAAATACGTATTCAATAAAATCTTCGTCACGGGTTTTTGCGGCTCTACTGCCTACTCCCCCCCTAGCCTGAACACGGTATTCGCTGAGTAGAGTTCTTTTGATATATCCAGCATGAGAAATAGTTATGACCACTTCATCATCGGGAATCATGTCTTCGATGCTGAATTCGCCACCAACAAATTCTATTTCTGTTTTGCGTTCGTCACCGTATTTATCCTTGATTTCAACCAATTCGTCCTTAATGATTTGCATGCGCAAGCCTTCGTCAGCCAAAACAGAATTTAAATACTCAATTTTCTTCATGATTTCGTCGTACTCACCGCGGAGTTTGTCTTGCTCTAGACCAGTTAATTGTCTCAAGCGCATTTCTACAATGGCACGAGATTGAAGGTCGCTTAAATCGAAGCGCGTCATCAAATTAGCGCGAGCTGTTTCAGGATTGTCCGCTGCCCGAATGATTTTGATCACTTCGTCGATGTTATCAGAAGCGATGATTAAACCCTCTAGAATGTGAGCGCGCTCTTGTGCTTTCCGCAATTCGTAGGTAGCTCTTCGAACCACAACATCATGGCGATGTTCTACGAAGTAATGGATAAGATCCTTGAGGTTAAGCATCTGAGGCCGACCCTTAACCAAGGCGATGTTATTTACACTAAATGAAGTTTGTAGCTGTGTGTATTTAAATAATTTATTTAAAACGACATTAGGCACAGCATCTCTTTTCAGGATGTAAACAATACGCATCCCGTTTCTATCTGACTCATCGCGGATATCGGCAATACCCTCGATTTTCTTATCATTGACCAGCTCCGCAGTTTTGCGAATCATTTCTGCTTTGTTGACCTGGTAAGGGATTTCGGTAACTATGATACACTCCCGACCTTTGACTTCTTCAATTATCGCTTTAGCACGAAGAACGATGCGACCTCTCCCCGTTCGGAAAGCATCTCTTACACCTTCATACCCATAAATAATACCTCCTGTTGGGAAGTCAGGGGCACTGATGTGCTTCATGAGTCCATCAACTTCAATAGATGGGTCATCAATGTAGGCATGAATGGCATCAATTGTTTCAGAGAGGTTGTGTGGAGGCATATTTGTAGCCATACCTACGGCGATACCACTGGCGCCGTTGACAAGTAGATTAGGTATTCGCGTGGGTAGCACGGTCGGCTCTTCGAGTGAATCGTCAAAGTTGAGTTGAAAATCAACCGTTTCTTTTTCGATATCGATGAGCATTTCTTCCGAAATTTTCTTGAGGCGTGCCTCAGTATAACGCATGGCAGCAGGGCTATCGCCATCTACAGAGCCGAAGTTACCTTGACCATCCACCAGCATGTAACGCAACGACCACTCTTGGGCCATACGCACCATAGTGTCATAAACCGATGAATCACCGTGTGGGTGAAACTTACCCAAAACCTCCCCTACAATACGAGCAGACTTTTTATATGATTTATTGGAAAGTACACCTAGTTCATGCATGCCAAAAAGTACACGTCTATGCACCGGTTTCAAACCATCTCGCACGTCGGGCAGTGCGCGAGAAACAATCACCGACATCGAATAGTCGATGTAAGATGACTTCATTTCATCTTCAATATTAATAGGGATAATTTTTTCTCCCTCAGCCATATTGTCAGTTGTTTCCATTAAAAATAGTTTCGTAAATATTAACGCGTAAAATTAGAAAATAAAATCCCATTACAAGCATAGAATCTATGTTTCTATGGTGTTTTTTGCACAAATATTTGTTGAAAAGATATTTGAACATAAATCTTGTACACGTTATTTAAGTGAATAAATTTGGCGCAAACCAATGTGGTACATTATTCGTTATACAAGTAAGAACAATATAAATATCATGGACGAAAATTTTTCACCCCGAGTTAAAGATGTTATCAGCTATTCAAAGGAAGAAGCGTTGCGTTTGGGGCACGATTATATCGGTACAGAGCATTTGATGTTAGGTTTAATGCGCGAAGGAGAAGGAACAGCCTTGCAGATTTTAGTCGATCTTGGCGTCGAACTCAACGCCTTTCGCAACAAGATTGAATCCATATCTGTCCCGCAAACCAATCGCCAAATTTCTACAAAAAAGAATTTACCGCTGACACGTCAAGCTGAAAAAGCGCTCAAAACAACGTTTTTAGAAGCCAAAACGTTCCACAGTAATGTGATTCGCACGTCTCACCTGCTGCTTTGTATTTTGCGAAATGAAGACGACCCCATCACGCGGTTGTTGATGAAACATGGAGTGGATTACGCCACAGTGAAAGCGGAATTTCAAAACAATTACCTAAACGAAGGCGAGTCGGAAATCAAAAATGAGATGTCGTTTGACGACGACGACGATTTTGGTCGCAAGGGACAGGGCGGTGCTGGAGGCGCAGGCAGTGGTCCTGCTCGACCAAGCAAGACAGATAACAAATCGAAAACACCCGTTTTGGACAACTTCGGTAGAGATTTGACAAAAATGGCCGAGGAAAACAAACTCGACCCTGTTGTGGGTAGAGAAAAAGAAATTGAACGTGTTTCTCAAATTTTGTCGCGAAGAAAGAAAAACAACCCGCTACTTATAGGTGAGCCCGGTGTGGGTAAATCAGCAATAGCTGAAGGCCTTGCACTTCGGATTGTCAAAAAGAAGGTGTCTCGCGTCCTTTTCAACAAGCGCGTAGTAACCTTAGATCTAGCATCTTTGGTGGCCGGCACAAAGTACAGAGGCCAATTTGAAGAGCGCATGAAGGCATTGATGGGTGAATTGGAGAAAAATGACGACATCATTCTATTTATTGATGAACTGCATACTATCGTAGGTGCTGGCGGTGCAACAGGGTCTTTGGATGCCAGTAATATGTTTAAACCCGCGCTTGCTCGTGGTGAAATCCAATGCGTTGGTGCAACCACCTTAGACGAATACAGACAGTATATCGAAAAAGATGGTGCTTTAGAACGTCGTTTCCAAAAGGTCTTGGTGGAGCCCACAAACGTGGAAGAAACCATTCAAATCTTGCACAACATCAAAGACAAATATGAAGACCACCACAATGTGAGTTTCACGGATGAAGCCATCAAAGCATGTGTGACGCTCACGCAGCGTTATGTTTCTGACAGACATTTACCAGATAAGGCCATTGATGCGCTAGACGAATCTGGAAGTCGCGTGCACATTACCTCTATTAAAGTTCCTGACTCCGTTATTAAACTTGAGAAGGACTTAGAAAATGTGCGCAAGGAAAAGCTGGCAGTGGTTAAAAAACAACGCTACGAGGAAGCTGCACGATTGAGGGATGATGAAAAACGTATTGAAGCAGAACTCGAACAGGCTCAACTACAATGGGAACAGGAAGTCAAGCAAAACCGCGAAGTTGTTGACGAAAATAGCGTGGCAGAAGTAGTTGCCATGATGACAGGTGTGCCCGTACAACGCATTGCCCAGCAAGAAAGTAGCAGGCTAGCGGGTATGACGGAAGAACTGAAAAATAAAGTTATTGGTCAAAGTGAGGCTGTTGTTAAAGTCGTTAAGGCAATTCAACGGAACAGAGCTGGTCTTAAAGACCCAGATAAACCTATTGGTTCTTTCATTTTCCTAGGCCCAACGGGCGTCGGAAAAACACAACTCGCAAAAGAACTTGCTAAGTCGCTATTTGACACAGAAGATGCGCTTGTTCGAATTGATATGAGCGAATACATGGAGAAGTTCAGCCTCTCGCGTTTGGTTGGAGCGCCTCCGGGCTATGTGGGATACGAAGAAGGTGGGCAGCTTACAGAAAAAGTTCGCCGCAAGCCTTACTCAGTCGTACTACTCGATGAAATTGAAAAAGCGCACCCGGATGTGTTTAATCTTTTGCTTCAAGCACTTGACGATGGTCATATGACGGATTCGCTTGGGCGCAAGGTGGATTTCAAGAACACCATTATCATCATGACTTCTAATATCGGCTCTCGCCAATTGAAGGATTTTGGTCAAGGTGTAGGTTTTGGAACAAAAGCACGAGAATCTTCAACAAACGAGAACACGAAAGGTGTGGTTGAAGCTGCATTAAAAAAGGCTTTTGCGCCAGAGTTTCTGAATAGAATCGATGATGTTGTCCTCTTTAATTCGTTAGAGCGTGCTGATATCCACAGAATCATCGACATTGAATTGGCGAAGTTATTTAAGCGAATTGAAGACCTTGGATACAAGTTGGAGCTGACTGAAAAAGCAAAAGACTTCATCTCAGATAAAGGTTTTGATCAGCAATTTGGGGCGCGCCCTCTAAAAAGAGCTATCCAAAAATATGTTGAAGATCCTTTGGCTGAGGAAATCGTCAATAGTCGCGTTTCTGAAGGTGATGCCATCACCATCGACCTCAATGAAAAAGGCGATGATATTGAGATAAGGCCTTCAAACGAAACATCAAACAAAGAATCTTAATCATTAAGGCCACCTGAATCAGGTGGCTTTTTTCTTTTTCAACGCACTATGCACAAACCTTTTGTTATTTTGATAGTAGCTCTTTTAGGAGCAAGCCCTCTGAGCGCTCAAGAGCATTATGCCGCAAATCCTTTTATTTCAGGAGCTGTTTTGCCCTACGCTGCGCCTGTAGCGGACTCTATTGTTATAGTTTCTTGGAATGTCGAACATTTCACTGATTACAACGACAACCCTTATATCAATCACCGATTTGAGGACAGTAGTATGGTTTCTCAAGAAAAACTCCTTTTGTTTGCCCAGGCTCTAGAGAGGTTGGATGCCGATGTCGTCATTCTGCAGGAGTTTGAAAGTCTGGCCTTTGCTAAGTACCTTTCAGAAAAGTACTTTTCAGCTTTGGGATATCGCTTCTTTTCTTCTAGTGAAAGTCCTGATTGGTATATGAATATTGTGATAATGAGTCGTATTCCGCTAGGGGTTTCGCACGGCTATGGTTCGGTGTACACAACATCAACTTATTGGAGGGATTCTTCATGGACGGATTATACCCAAGCGCATCTCAACAATCGCATTCATACCACAAGCCTCTTCCCTACTCCGGATTTTGAGATTATTTTAACAGGGGTGCATTTGAAAGCTGGTCGCTATGCGCGAGACACCGCTGTTCGAATGAGTCAAATAGACATGGTGAGGGGTCACCACGAAAAGCTTATAGCCAACAATAAGAAAGCAGGTATACTGTGGGTGGGTGATTTTAATGCGCCACCATTGAGTAAGGAAATAGCATTGGCAAAAAAGGGGAAGAAACGAACACGACTTATAGATGGTATTGCGCCAGATGTATGCTCACACCCTGCGGATGCACCGCGCTGGCGCCTCGATTATATGCTGTACAATAAAGAAATTGCCAAACGCAAGAACCTATCAGATAGTAGTGTGGAAGTGCCACTGCCCAATGAGCAAATGCGAGTAATTAGTGACCACTTACCACTGCGTCTACAATTGTATGTGAAGTAAAAATGAGCACAAAAAAAAAGCGCTATCAATTTTGATAGCGCTTTTTTTGTGGGCGATACTGGGTTCGAACCAGTGACCCCCTGCTTGTAAGGCAGGTGCTCTGAACCAGCTGAGCTAATCGCCCTTTTTCTTTGTTGTGTCTAAAGAACTCTTGTCGTTTTGACGGGTGCAAATATACAGCTGCTTTCTGTCTGCGCAAGGATTATTCAAATAATTTTCGAGTTTTTTTTTTGCCAATTGATTCTCAATAATTAAGGTCAGAATAACTGATTAAATCGCTTTAAATTTTCAAATAACTCCTCTCTCCTATTCCAATAAAACAGCAAGTTGCTCTTGCTTTCTGCCTATCAGCCATCAATTATCTAGGATTGTATCCACCGCCCATTGACGATGCACCTTGCATAATGATATTGTTGTTAAGACGGCTTCCTGGTAAATCGCTCTGCATAAAGTTACCTGTTTCATCAACATTGTTGGTTTGGAAGTCGCGTTTCACCAAACGCAATTTCCATCTGAAATCTTGAATTTCGCCTATGGCATCGGAATGAATGAGACGATAATCTTTTGTACCTAAATTGAAATTTGCGAATACAAAAACCCTATTGGTTTGCGGCACTGTGGATGCAGATTGCAACTGATCGTATTGCCAAATTTCAAAGGGATAAGACGATGGTTCATTGCGACGGTCTTCTACTAAAGTAGGTTGGCCATATTGCAAATACACACGACCTCTATCCGTTCGATGGCCTGGCAAAACCCTTGTGCCATAACGCTTGTGCACCAAATCTACCTGCTTTTTATATTCTTGCCAAGCACCCAATGGATTGTCGCGATTGCGTTCCATCCAGAAATTTAAAAAATACTGTTGCAATATATCAAGCTGTCCCTCTTTCACCCAAATATCTGCAATACGTTGTTCTTTAGGTGTCGCTATTGCATAAAGCGATGTCAAATATTCTTTTAAGGTGTCGATATCTGAAATTTTGTCGTAAAAACTCCTGTCGGCATTTTGAATAAATTGATTCACATCATCAACAGCCATTGCAATATAGTCGTCTTCTTTTCTATCTCTAAAAAATAAAAGATGTTTGCTGGTCAACATCTCGTTGTTTTTATCGATTAGCTCAATGTTTAATGTGTAAGTCCCCGTTTGTAAGCTCTCGATGTCAAAACTTTGTAAAACAGGCAAAACCGTTTCAGCACTTTGCAGCCGTTTATAAGTGACAAATTTTGTTAAAATTCTATTTTTGAGTGCATCTAGAATGTAAATCTTTGCCAAAAAGGGCTCATTTGAACCTAGAGTTGAACTGTTGTAAATTTCCGTATAAAAACTGAGTTTATTCATATCCGCATGAATATAATAATCACCGTCTGGTACTATGGGAATCATGTCATAGCCTGCTTTTGTGATCTCAGTTGGTGTTTGTGCCCTTTCGTAAGAACTCAAAAGCTGCACGTCAGACAACGTGATAGCTTGCGGGTCAAAACTGATGGAAACAGGAAAATCAATCTCATAGTCCTCAGCAGGATTGTTCAAATCTGTAAGTTGAAGCCTTAGTAGATAATCATTCGGCGTTAGTGGAAAACGAAGTTGATTAAACAATCGCTGATAATTACCCTGTGCCTCACTAAAAACAGGACTCATCATGCGAATTCTATCCCCTGCCACAAGTTCATCGTTGCGGTACACCAACATTTTTATTTCAACGCCCCCTTGAAAGCCTGAGTTATTTTCACCTCCGGGCAATAACGTAATGGTGTTGGCATCAATAGAAAAGTGTGTTTCTAGGTAAGTACCAACCTCAGGTGAGTAAAAAGTCGCATAGGAAATAGAAGCATTCAAGCGTTGTGCATGAACGCAAAAAGAGCTAATTAACAAGAATATAACGAAAGATAGAGCACGCATAGAATCAAAACTTTTAAAAAACGAAAGATACAACATTGCCTCCACTCAAAAAAGCTGATCTCAATCAAAATCTGCATAGCCTGGATTTACTGAACCCAGCTAGTAAAATCCTAGATAAATGCGAAAATATCCCGACGAACTGACTTCCGCCAGAAAGTAGTTTTTCGGTGCGAATGCTACAGCGTTTCCTATCTAACCATAAATAAACGGACACAAGAAGTTGAAAACAACTAAAAGTCTGCTTCTGGCAATTTTGGTTTTTTAACGGTAAAGACGCGAGACAAATTAAAGCCAAAATAGATATCGCCATTGAGCCACTCCCCGGCCGTGTTGGCGATTACCTGAGGGTCAGTCATGCCTCTAGCATTGGTTAGGAACAATTGAAAAACATGGCCACCCGTTTCTATGTCAAACCCGATTGAAAGTGGGTTTTTGAAGGGGATAGTTTCATTACCCACAACAGTCTCGTGCGGATTGGGCGAAAAATAATACTCTAAATTTAGGCTCACTCTTTTGGTCAACTTGTAGCGTCCCCCAATACCCAAAGAAAAAACATCATTGGGAATGGATGCCGCATCTACCAAATTGAAGTGTACTATGGTTGGCGCTATTTGAAGGGAAAAAGACTCAGAAAATTTGCGTGCAAATATGATTTGATGTGTATAATTTAGCCGATCGGTAAAGTTTGTTGGGAGGTCACTCGGGAAGCGTTGGGTAATGACATTAGTTGCAGAATAAGCAGTAATGGAAATTGGAAAACTCTTTTTACCAGTGGCTTGTCGAGCCAAACGCAACTTTAAAAATCCATCATACGTTTTCCCTATAGATGACCGCCCTACTCCAATATTTAACCAATCGGTAAACGAATAGTCAAAACCCATACGGATATCAGCCCGATCCAACCCAAAGAAATTATACAAAAAGTCGTCGTTGATGGCACCAAAGCGGTGCTGAATCATAAATTGTAAAACGCCAGCGGCAGGTAATTCATTGGTTTGCATGTTTACTATACGTGTTCCCTTGAATGTGGCAATGGTATAATCTGTGCTTTCTCTTTCTGGCTCATCGAGAAGGTCAAACAAATCGTCTTGTGCGTGTGACGGCAGCCAAACAAGAAGAAAAAGGAACGGGAAAAATTTTTTCATAAATGAATTGTTGGTGTAAAAGGTATAATAAAGTTTTAATTTTCTACAAAACCCTGCGCTACCCAAGCTTGTAGGATCTCATTTTTACAATCCGATAAACCAGCCGAAGGTGGCATCGACTGCGGATTGGAAGAGGGCAATTGAGTGCGTACTAAAAGATTTCCGTTTTCTGTGGCATCGCGAACTTGGGCATAAGTGACCAATGATAATCCGGCAGATGGGAAAGTATTGCCATGGCAACCCGTACAATATGTATTCATAAGTGGCTGAATATCTTTGGTAAAAGTAACCGTTTCCGGCACGCAATCCTCTGGCGGTCCATCGCTCAATGATTTACTATCGTATGTACAGCTGCCTAAGGCTGCAAAAAAAATGAAAAACACAAAATACTTTTTCATAAACTCTTTTTATTTACCTACGTTTGAACTTTGTTATTGGATTTAACTCCTGACTTTATAATTTGTTTAATATCAAAAGAAAATCAAGGCATGAAGACTTTTTTTATCACCGTATTGAAAATAGCTGGAATCCTTTTTGGAGCCCTACTTATTTATTTTTTGATAGTTTATATTGGTAGCAAAACCTACAACAAACCGCACATTGATTATGCTAAAAGCGAAGTAGCATATACCGTAGATGCGGATTATTTTCTTTCTGAGTTTCATGAGATGATGGATGCAGCTCATGAAAAATACACAGACAAAGTGATTGAAATTGATGGTGAGTTAACCGATATGCAAGAAGGTTATTTGTTAATAAATAATCAAATTGTGTGCACCTTGGCTGACGATCCGGGATGGCCTTTAGAGGATTTTGTACCGGGTTCTCGCGTTGTGGTTAAGGGACGTGTTATTGGTTACGACGATTTATTGGATGAAATTAAGTTAGACAACTGTACAGTACATCCTTAATCTGGGGCAAAGGCATCTAAATTGGGCGCATCAGCTTTTCTAATGGTGCGCCTTAATAGCCACAAAACCAACCAACCAGCTACAAAAAAACCTGAAAGTATCATGGCACTGGTGCGCATATTGCCAAAGGTAGCTGAAGCTAACCCAAAGATAAATGTTCCCAAAACGATTGCAAGTTTCTCTGTTACATCGTAGAAACTGAAAAAACTGGCTGTATCTGTAGTTTTTGGAAGTAGTTTGGAATACGTGCTACGCGATAAGCTTTGTACCCCACCAAGCACCAACCCCACCAATCCGCCAAGTACAAAAAAATATGTTCGTACCTCGGGCATATCGGCCCGCAAAGATGACGCAGCAAAGCAAATTGCAGCCCAAATGACAACTTGAATTTGTAACGCCATCAGATTTCCCGTTTTTTGAGAAAGTTTAGCGAAAAATAAAGAACCTGCAATGGCGATGAACTGAATGATAAGGATGGTCACAATTAAATCGGTGGCTTCAAGTCCGAGCTCAGCAGACCCAAAAATACTAGCCAACAAGATTATAGTTTGAACTCCGGTTGAATACAAGAAAAACGCAAGCAGGTATTGCCGCAACGGTTTGTCTTCGCGTTTTACAAATCGCCATACCTTTTTCAATTCCTGAAAGCCACGAACCAACGTTTGTTTTTCAAACCAATTGGTCTGCGTTTCTTTTGGTAACCGGGCAAAAGTAATTTGCGCAAAGCCGGCCCACCAAATTCCAACCGTGACAAACGAGATTCGAGAGGCCTGTCCGGCTCCACTTAGTCCAAACCATTCTGGCTGCAATATCATTGCTAAATTAAAAATCAACAAGATGGAACCGCCTAAGTAACCCCAAGCAAATCCTCTTGCACTCAGCGCATCATGGTAAGCCGGTGGTGCAATCTCTGGCAAAAAAGCATTGTAAAAAACAATACTTCCCCAAAAACCAATGCTCGCCAACATGCTGAAAAGTATTGCTATTTCAACCGAGTCTTCTGAAAAGAAATACAATCCCATGCAGGAAAGTGCCCCGAGGTAACAAAAGACTTTCATAAAGGTCTTTTTCCTACCTGTATAATCAGCGACCCCCGAAAGCAGCGGCGACATTATGGCCACTATTAAAAAGCTTATGGAAAGCGCGTAACTGTACAGAGAGTCGGGCTTCCAATGAAAACCAAATAAGGAAATACTTTCCATGCTTTCTGTAACTGAAGCAAAATATATTGGGAAAACTGCTGTTGAAATCACCAAAGAATAAACGGAGTTCGCCCAGTCATAAAAAGCCCAGCCCCGCTGTGTTTTATTGTATTTGCTCATGTCGTTTGTCTGTGTCCTGCAAACATAATCACAATGCTTGTTGTGGTTGCTTTACTGTTGTTATTTTTTCATCAATGAATACGCTCAACTTTTCACTTCTAAAATACCGCGAAAATCATGTTTATTGGGGATGGCTCAGGTTTTTGTTTTTTTCTAGTTCAGAAAAGTAATGAACAAGCAACGAAACACCAATCACCACAACTGTACCTATGACGTTGTACCACAAATATTCTATTTGAAGTGCATCCGCCCATCCCCAATTGTATTCTTCTGCAAATGTGTTTACCACATGAAAAAACAAAACCGATAGCTGTCCTGCAATACCGCCAAATAACACGGCTTTGCCGCCTATTTTTTTTAAGGCGAAGGCCACCAAAAAAATCCCCAAAATAGTGCCGTAAAACAAACTTCCCAATACATTTACCATCTCAATTAAATTATCAAATAAACTTGCGTAAACCGCAAATAATATGGCCATTGCCCCCCAAAAAAGTGTGAGTCCTTTGGATACATAATACAATTGCTTTTCCGAAGCATTGGGATTGATTAATCGCTGGTAATAATCCACACAGGAAGTACTGGTGAGGGCACTGAGTTCTCCGGCAGTGGAAGACATGGCCGCACTAAAAATCACTGCGAGCAATAACCCAACAATACCCGCAGGCAAATAGGTCATCACAAAGGTGAGGAAAACATAATTCGTATCCTTTACTTTATGGTCGGCATTTGAAGTTTTCAATAAGGTGGCCACATCTTTTCTTATTTCCTTCTCTCGGTAGTTGAGCGCACTGAGTTGATTTTTTAAGGGCGCTGTATTTGCACCTGATTTTCTGGCCGCTAAAAAGGCATCGCGAGTTTGTGAAAACTCATTCCAATGCGCATCGTACGTTGTTTGCAACTCCTCTAGGTCAGCTTGGTATTCCGTTTTGGCGACGGCGTTAAGGATGTCTTGGTTAAAGAAAATTGGTGGTTTCTCGTACGTGTAAAACAGAAATACCAATACCCCGATGAATACAATTAAAAACTGCATGGGGATTTTAAGCACCGCGTTAAACATCAACCCCATTCTGCTCTGTTTGATGTCTGAGGCTGAAATGTAACGTTGCACTTGACTTTGGTCGGTTCCAAAGTATGACAACATTAAAAATAAACCACCACTGATACCACTCCAAAACGTGTAGCGCTCATTCCAATCAAAACTAAAATCAATTACCTCCATCCTTCCCGTTGCCCCAGCCACGGCAAGCATATCGCCAAAATTCATATTTTCAGACAATTGCTTAAAGAGAATAGCCCCTGCGAGAAACATTCCCAAAAGAATAATGCTCATTTGCCACTTCTGCGTAATGCTCACCGCTTTGGCGCCTCCTGATGTGGTATAAACGATAACTAATACGCCAACAAAAATATTGGTAGCCGTGAGG
This sequence comes from Schleiferiaceae bacterium, assembly GCA_022565875.1. Taxonomy (GTDB): domain Bacteria; phylum Bacteroidota; class Bacteroidia; order Flavobacteriales; family Schleiferiaceae; genus JAIULY01. The sequence goes on from JAIULY010000036.1 coordinate 18,729, forward strand.
TTCCATTGCAGTAATGTGCTGAGAATAATGGCAGGCGCAAAAATGGTTAAGCCCGCTGCTAATCCGCGACTGATTAAAAACAAACTAGCTGTAAAAAGACGAACTCTTATGTCAAAGCGTTTTTCCAGGTATTCGTAGGCGGTGTAAACTCCTGATTTAAAATATACAGGAATAAAAAAAATACTCACCAAAACAAGAGCTATGGGTAGCCCTAGATAGAACTGTACGAATCGCATGCCCGACTCAAAGCCTAATCCTGGAGCACTCAAAAATGTAATGGCACTGGCTTGTGTAGCCATTACCGAAAGGCCAACCGTGAACCAATTTAGCGAATTCCCGCCTCTGAGATAGCTGTTTAATGAATGCTCGCGGCGGGTGGCCCAAGTGCCGTATGCCACAATCAAGAAAAGGGTCCCAAAGAGAACAATCCAGTCTAAAGTTTGCATGTTTAACTGTATGACACCGTTAACCAACTAAATAATAGCACTTGAAGCACAAGAAAAGCTAGAACCAAAAAATAGACACTGTTCCAGTTTGTTGTTGAATTTGTTTTCATTTTCATTGCTTAACGTTTTGATTCATAGGACACCATATTTGCTAATATTCTATACGCACCAGGTACTCCCGCAGGTAGTTGTCTGAAAAATGAAATACCAGTATACATAAATGCGCCCTTGCCATAATTCCCGAAAAGCAAACCACCGCTTTTTGGTGTTTCTCCAGAATCCGACCAAGAAATCATTGGCATGAGTTCAGGAGCCCATTGATCGGCGAAATACAGGCCGCGCTCTTGCACCCATCCTTCAAAATCTTGCGGAGAAATGGTGTTTGGGATATTCCAAATAGCGTGGTTGGACGAAATGAGCCTCGGTGTTGCATCTTCTTCAGTTACCCGATCTCTTGAAATTCTAAAAGCATAGGGTCCAATTTCATTCGTCAATAAATCAGCGGTGGCCGTATTGTATTGCACAATTAAGTTACCGCCTTGTTTTACAAATTCGTTGAGTTGTTGGTGATAATTAAGCAACCAGGGGTTGGTATTGTAAGCACGTATACCCACTACAATAGCCTTTAATTCGTTTAGGTTGATTTGCGATAACTGTCTTTCATTCAGCGGAATTACTTCAAATCCCATCTGTTCTAGTCCGTCAGCTACTTCATCGCCTGCGCCTTGAATATACCCCACTTTTCCCGCTACTATTTGCGTTTGCACGCGAACCACCTTGGCTTGCGCAGGTGGAAACCAATTTTGCGGGGCAATATGCTCGTAATTTAATTCCTCAAAGCTACGAATCGGCTGATCCACTGCTGTTAAAATTGGTTTAATGATTCCCATAGACTCTGCTAAAGGTGGGGTTACCTCAAAAAACAAGGTTGTTTCTTCTAATGCATTGGGCAGAGATATCAAGTGTTCTTTAGGGGTGCACGTCCAACCCACAGGTAAATCCAATTGTAGCTTTGTAGAAAATCGATTTTGAAATGTTTTCACTTTCACACCAATTCTATTGGGTTGGTTGGTGGCAAACACATATGTTTCCTTTTCAAAGTTCGCCGTAGCTTCTGGTGTCGCCAAAAATGGCCGATGGAGCTCACCATGGACCCGGTCACTCCAAACATAGCGTACAGGGATAGTACGGATTATTG
>JAIULY010000037.1 GCA_022565875.1 Schleiferiaceae bacterium
AGCACTACTTCCTCGCGGATATCCGCTGGATTGAATTGCAACGTCTCTCCTGTTTCTAGGTCAACAAACTTATATGGTCGGTTTTCAAACTCAAAATCGAGTTCAAGGCGTTTGTCGTGGGTGTGGAAAAAAACAACCTCGTGCTTGTTGTATTTAAAATGATTCAAAGCTTGGAAAATGGATTCCATTTCAGTATCGTCTGTATCTAGCATATCCGAGAATAAGACAACTAGGGAACGTCTGTGAAGGCGCTCAGCGATTTGGTGCAATGCAGCGGTGACATTGGTTTTGGCATCAGGACGTTTTTCAGGGAGTGCGAGCGCTTGTTCCAAGTACTTGTAGATTAGGGCGTGATGTGTTTGCGTGGTGCGCGCCTGCGTATGTACCTCAACGGCATCAGCAAATGTGGAAAGACCTACAGCATCGCGTTGTTTTTTCAGCAGTTGCATAATGGCAGCTGCGGCGAGTACACTAAATGCAATTTTATTGGGCTGTTGCCAATTCAATTCATTTTGAGTGGGGAAGTGCATAGAAGCTGAGGTATCAACGAGCACTTGGCAGCGAAGATTGGTTTCCTCCTCGTAGCGCTTCACAAATAGTTTGTCCGTTTTGGCAAAAAGTTTCCAATCAATATGCCGTGTCGACTCGCCCTTGTTGTAGAGTCGATGTTCTGCAAACTCTACAGAAAACCCGTGATAGGGACTTTTGTGCATGCCTGTAATAAAGCCCTCCACGACTTGTTTTGCCAAAAACTCCAGTCCACCAAATTGTTGGAGGGCGGCGGTATCAATAGAAAACTGTTGCTCGTTCATGCAACAAATATAGAGAAACAATTTCGCTGAACACAGCTAAGGGCAGCGTTCTTGAAAAACTTTGTTCTAACAGGCATAAACCACACGTGTTGGCCTAACAATTTTAGAGATTTTTTGCGGGTGTATTTTAAAAACCCTTACTTTCGCCTTGATGGAAAAAACTAGGTCACATTTTGATGGATTTGCGCCCGCTTCATTTGAGCAATGGCTGCAAAAAGTTAAAGCAGATTTAAAAGGAGAGCATCCCAATTCACTGATTTGGAGTACAGCAGATGACATAACGATTCAGCCGTATTACGATGCTTCCAACACCCCTGAGCGGCTATTGCCTCAATGGAAAGGCGACGTCGGCTGGACTGTTTTCGAGTCCATTCACGTAACAAATGATGAAGAAGCGAACCGCCGCGCCTTGGAAGTATTAAACCTTGGCGTTTCGGGTATCAATTTCTATTTGAAAGTGGACACCGATATGTCCATTTTGTTGCGCGACATTCTCATTGAGCATATTCCTATCAATTTTTTTGCAGATGGCAATGCCACGGAAAAAGCACATGCGTATGTAGAGCTTGCCAAAAATAGAGGGGTAGCTACCTCCACTTTGCAAGGAACGTTTTACTGCGATATTATAGGAAACCTTTTGGCTACGGGCAACTATTATCACCAATCTTTAGATCGCGACATAAAGGAGCTTACAGACTTGCAAAAAGTAGGGTTGCCACATTTTAAAACGCTAGCTGTTGACGGCAGTATTTACCAAAATGCAGGAGCAACACCCGCGCAAGAATTGGGCGCCATTTTGGCACATGGACATGAGTACTTGGTGCGGTTTGGTGCCGCTGCCGCCGATAAGTTTTGGTTCCGACTGGCCATTGGGAGCCACTTTTTTCTGGAAATTGCAAAACTGCGAGCCTTCCGAATACTGTGGAAAGAAGTGCTCTTGCAATATGGCATTGATGGGGATAAAAAATTACCGAAAGTGCACACTCAAAACAGTTTGCGCAACAAGACCATTTATGACCCTTGGGTAAATTTATTGCGCAGCACCACCGAAACAATGAGCGCCGTAATTGGCAATAGCAACGAAATAGAAACCCTACCCTTTGACAGTACGTTCCGCTATCCTGGTAATTTTGGAAAGCGCATTGCGCGCAATCAGCAGTTGCTACTAGATTACGAAAGTTACTTTAGCAAAGTGGCTGATCCCGGTGCCGGTTCGTATTTCATTGAGGACCTTACACAGCAACTTTGCGAAAAAGGTTGGGAGGCATTTCAACAGATTGAAGCAGAAGGTGGCATTATGGAGAGCATACTTGGAGGCCACTTGCAGCGTCGCATCCACCTGCAAGCCGAAAACGAACAGTTGCAATTTGACAACGGTAAACTCATACTCGTTGGCGTCAATCAATTTGCCAATAAAGACGAGCAAATGGCCGAGAAAATAGATCGTCCGCTTCATGTAGCACCTGAGAAATTTACCGTAGTGCGTCCCCTACCCCCTACTCGATTGGCTGCCAAATTAGAAAATGAGCGCTTGCAACTTGAAAAACACCAATCATGAAAAAGAAAGACTTTACCAAAATACCCTTCAACTACGCTGGTGCAAAATTATTGGAGGGCCCGACAAAAGCATGGGATAGTCCAGAGCAAATTGCCATTTCTCCGATATATACCGCTCACGATATCAAGAAGCTCAAGCACCTTTCATTTACGGCAGGTATTGCGCCTTTTTTACGAGGGCCATATAGCAGTATGTATGTAAAAAGGCCATGGACTGTTCGGCAATACGCAGGATTTAGCACAGCTGAGGAAAGCAATGCCTTTTATCGCAGAAACTTAGCTGCTGGACAAAAAGGCTTGTCCGTAGCTTTTGATTTGCCGACCCACCGAGGGTACGACAGTGACCACGAACGCGTAAAGGGCGATGTGGGAAAGGCTGGCGTAGCGATTGACAGTGTTGAGGATATGAAGATACTTTTTGATCAAATCCCGTTAGATCAAATGAGTGTTTCGATGACCATGAATGGGGCTGTTATCCCCATTATGGCCTTTTACATAGTAGCTGCCGAAGAGCAAGGCGTTAGTGCGAATCTCTTGTCGGGCACCATACAGAATGATATTTTGAAAGAGTTTATGGTGCGCAACACTTATATATATCCACCGCAGGCTTCGATGCGCATCATTGCCGATATTTTTGCTTACACCAGTAAAAACATGCCGCGATTCAACAGCATTAGCATTTCTGGGTATCACATGCAAGAAGCTGGCGCTACGGCCGACATAGAACTTGCCTACACCCTAGCTGACGGCCTAGAGTACATTCGTACAGGTTTAGCGGCAGGAATGGATATAGACAGCTTTGCGCCGCGTTTGTCCTTTTTCTGGGGCATTGGCATGAATCATTTTATGGAAATTGCCAAGATGCGTGCCGCGCGCATGTTGTGGGCCAAATTAGTGAAGCAATTTGAGCCCAAAAGTGAAAAGTCCATGGCATTGCGCACACATTGCCAGACAAGTGGTTGGAGCTTGACCGAGCAAGACCCCTTTAACAACGTAGCACGCACGGCTATAGAAGCGATGGCAGCGGCGTTTGGAGGGACCCAATCATTGCACACCAATGCGCTGGATGAAGCAATTGCCTTGCCTACGGACTTTAGCGCTCGCATTGCCCGCAACACACAGTTGTACTTGCAGCACGAAACGCAAATCACGCGAACAGTTGACCCCTGGGCAGGTTCTTTTTATGTAGAAAAGTTGACCGCTCAAATTGCGGAAAGAGCTTGGACATTGATTGAGGAGGTAGAAGAGCTCGGCGGAATGACCAAGGCCATTGAGGCAGGGATTCCAAAAATGAGAATAGAGGAAGCCGCAGCTAAAAAACAAGCGCGAATTGATTCAGGCCAAGATATTTTAGTTGGCGTTAATGCCTATCAATCAGAAGATGAGGCTGAGAGTTTTGATTTATTAGAAGTCGATAATTCAGCGGTTCGCGAAGCACAACTCAAACGCTTAGCGGCATTAAAAGAAAACAGAGACACTCGTGAGGTCCTTTTAGCCTTGAAGGCACTAGAAGATGCTGCAAAAAACAATACAGGTAATTTGCTAGAACTTGCTGTGGATGCAGCTAGAAAACGGGCGACCTTGGGCGAAATATCAGATGCTATGGAAACTGCATTTGGTAGATATCAAGCGCGCATTCAAAGCATCAGTGGCGTTTACAGTGCTGAAATAAAATCAGATAGCAAATTCATGAGTGCAAGAAATTTGGCAGACGAGTTTTCAAAATTGGAAGGCAGACGTCCGCGAATTATGGTGGCGAAAATGGGACAAGATGGACACGATAGAGGCGCTAAGGTCATCGCCACTTCATTTGCCGATCTCGGATTTGACGTAGACGTAGGGCCCTTATTCCAAACCCCCGCCGAAACAGCCAAACAGGCCGTAGAAAACGATGTCCATATATTGGGTATCAGCTCATTGGCTGCTGGACACAAAACACTGGTTCCCGAAGTCATTCGCGAATTAAAAATACGTGGCCGAGAAGATATTTTAGTCGTTGTGGGTGGTGTGATACCACAGCCCGATTACAGTTTTCTCTTTGAAAGTGGTGTTGCCGGAGTCTTTGGCCCCGGAACCCCAATACCCGAAGCCGCCGGTCAAATTTTAGAATTGTTGATCGCCAGCCGTAAGCTGTAGTTAGATAGACCCGTTGCCGACATCAATTGGCATACCTTAAAAAAAAAACACCCTTGCTGTGCTACGCAGTCAAGGGTGTTTTTTTGTTGCCACTAGTGGATTATGTTTTCACAAAAAAAAAGCTACCCCAAGAATGGGGTAGCAGCGTTACTCTGTAAAAAGCACTAAGATAAATCGTTGACTTATTTAGAAATCATCAGTTTTTTAGTCATCACACCTCTGTTGCTAGTGATAGACATGATGTAAAGACCATTGTCGAAAGAAGATAAATCGATGCGTTCGTTTAAGTTTCCAGAAACTGTATTTTGCATCAAAATTCTACCTTGAATATCCGATACAGCAACCTGTACACTCTCGTTGCCGAGAACTACACCTTCAAGGGTGAATATACCAGTTGTGGAAGGATTTGGGTTTACAGAAAGGTCAGCAATGAATAAATTTTCAGCACTAAAGCTAGAACACTCATCGCAAGATTCCCAACATACAGCAGGTAAAACCACATTTCCCATTGGTACGTAAACACGGTTGGTGAATTGACCAGTAGTTTTTGTGCAAGGTGTACCAGGGGTAAACATTTCGTCTGTAGACCAACCATCAAGAGTGAATTTATACTCTATTGTGTCTCCATCAGGTAAAGAAAGCTCCAATTCAAAAATAGAATCATTGTTTGGAGAAGTCATTACTGCACAGCTGCCGCACCAGTTGTTGAACGTTCCATTCAAGTTAACTTCAGTATAACTACCTGTATACTCAGAAAGATCCACACGGAAAGTAACCATAGAAGTAGCAGCAGGAGCACCATCAAAGACGATGTTGTCACAGTAGTAGGTTTCAGCTACGGTACCTGGGTCTCCAAAGTTGTAAAAAATCGACACCATATTATAGGTGTTAGCGAAGTTCAACGGGTTCAAGTTGGGTCCAGGATTCGCAAAATCGAAGGTGATGGTTTGCCAACCATTTGCGGTTGTTGTTTGAGATAATGTTTCCACATTAATGCCTGGATCGTTGACATTCTCTACTTTCAAAAGAATCGGAGTACCCGCATTTGGCGACCATACATCAACTGAAATTGTGGTATTGCCAGGAGAAAACGGAATAGCAGTGGCTAAAGCTTGTACACCAAGGGTAGTTCCCGCCCAAGTTTGTGAGCCTTGTGTTTTTTCTGTTTGTAGCACCATATTATTTGGATCTGTTGGATCCACTACAACAGAAGAAACAGTACCACCAAAGTCAGTAACTGCATAGTTTGTTGTTGTGCCTTCCCAATTAATAGGAAGATCGATTTGATTTTGGGCTATGGCTAGTGACGATACCGCCAAAGACATAACAAGTGTAAATGTTCTCATGAGTTTTAAATTTTAATTGGTGCAAATATAAAACAACTTATGGTTAAAAAAACCAAAAGCTGAAAATTTTTTTTAATTTCAAATTAAAGCCCAACAGATTGAATATTCCAAAATTCATTTTTTTTTGGTACAAAATACAATAAGTAAAAAATTTATATATATTTGTTGCCCAAAACAACAAACAATGGAAGAGGATATAATTTTAGAGTATTCAACAAAATCACAATACGCCGTACCATATTATGAAATCCCATTTGAACGTTTTTTCCAATTTGGCTTTTCGGTAGACTGCGTGGTATTTGGATATCACGACTCGCGATTGAAGGTGTTATTAATACGCAGAGGAGCGAAACCTTATGAAGGCTCTTGGGCACTTCCTGGGGACTTGGTGTATCCCAATGAAGACATCGAACTAGCTGCCAAACGCATTTTACAAGATTTGACAGGGGTATCTAATTTATATATGGAACAAACCAAAGTATACGGCAACGTCAACCGTCATCCAGCGGGACGGGTCATCACTGCCGGGTATTATGCATTGGTAGACATAGAGAAACACGATCCACATGCCGCCGGTTGGGCTGAGGGGGTGTATTGGGTAGACATCAACGATATCCCAAGACCATTAGCTTTTGATCACGACAATATTTTCGATGAAGCACTGGCCATTTTACAGCACAGCATTAGACACAAACCTGTTGGCTTTGAATTACTTCCTGAAAAATTCACCCTTGGTGAGCTTCAAAAACTTTACGAAGCACTACTCAATCAAGAATTTGACAAGGCCAATTTTAGAAAAAAAATATTAGCAATGAACTTGCTCACCGAACTAAAAGAAGTACAAAAGCAAGTAAAACATCGTCCGGCAAAATTGTATTCCTTCGATTTAAATCGCTATAAAGAACTCAATTCCAAAGGATTTTCATTTGAACTATAAATTTTCAAGCATGAAGCAGTCAATACTTTCCCTTTTCGCATTTTTGTTGGTCACAGCTGTTATTGGGCAGCCCGTCAAAGTTGTCGTAAAACAATCTGATGATGGTTGGTACCTTGAACGCAACGGCGAACCCTATTATATAAGAGGTGTAGGTGGCAGTTCGCACATCGACGAGTTGCTGAACATCGGGGCCAATTCGGTGCGCACTTGGGGTCTCGATGAAGCGGATGAAGCTTTGGCCATTGCAGAAAAAAACGGCTTGACTGTAATGTTAGGCCTCTGGGTGCAACACGAACGACACGGCTTTGACTACAATGACACAGCAGCAGTAGCCAAACAACTGGCACTTTTTACAGAAGCGGTAAAGAAATACAAAGACCACCCTGCCTTACTCGTTTGGGGCATTGGCAATGAGGTGGACTTATTCTATTCCAACACCAAAGTTTGGGATGCCATTCAAGACATTGCTGCCATGATTAAACGGGAAGACCCCAACCATCCTACCACAACCGTAACGGCAGGTTTAGACAGCACAGAGGTGTACCTCATCAAAACCAAGGCTCCAGACATTGATATTTACGGCATAAATACGTATGGCGATATAGGCGTTGTACCCAACAACATTCGCCAATTTGGCTGGGAAGGACCATACATCATTGCAGAGTGGGGTCCTAATGGTCATTGGGAAGTAGAAAAAACCAAATGGGGTGCGCCCTTAGAACAAAACAGTACAGAAAAAGCAGCATCCTATCGCAAGCGTTATGACACCTATATATATGGTGACAAAGAAAAATGTATTGGTTCCTACGCCTTCTTGTGGGGACAAAAACAAGAAACCACCTCAACTTGGTATGGCTTATTTACTGTTGACGGACATCCTACAGAGCCGTTGGACCAACTGCGTTATCTCTGGAAAGGAAGCTTCCCTAAATATCCAGCACCTTCAATTGACAGTATCACCCTAAATGGCAAAGTTGCCTCTGAAAGTATAGTTTTAACGGCTGGCACATCTTACACCGCTTCATTAGGCTTCACCATTGAAGGGAACCAACGAGCAAACGTTACTTGGGGCGTATACCCCGAAAGTTTCTCTACTGCCGCTGGTGGTGACTTTGAAAGTGCTTTAGAACCTGTAATGGGTGTACTCAGTCAACGGCAAAACAACTCGGTAATACTAAAAGCACCAAATAAAGAGGGCGCTTACAGACTTTTTGTATACGTTTCTGGAAAAGGAAACCGCACCGCCTACGCGAACATTCCTTTCTATGTAAACCCAGCTGCCCCCGGAGAAGAACCACAGCGGGCTGTCCAATTAAAAAGACAATCCCTTTCCATTGAAAGACAATAATTTAATCAAAACTTTTTCACCCGTATGATATGAAAGCTACACCTCGAAAAATTGTCTACAGCATTGTCGGGGTAACCTCCTGGTTATTCAGTGCTGGACAAATCACCAACACCTCCTCCATCATCGATTGGCGCACAGGTGTTTTCCCCAAAGAAAAACCCGATGAGATATATCAGATAAAGGCCAATGGTTTTTATCGATTTTTCGGGACAAACCGCTCGATGGCGAATGAGTTTTACAATTACGGCACAGAAGGTGCACCCATTCTGCCCAACACCTTGTCGATTTACGACGATTCCCAACTCCCCAATTTCTTAGTCAATATCAACGGCCGCCCGAGCAAACAGGTCTCGTGGGGTTTTGACTTGTTCATGTTTCAGTTTATGAATGGACGAATTGGGCAAACCTACAACGGCCCGGTAAGCAGCAACCCTCCTGTTTATGACCCCATGTCGGGGAACCGCTTGGGACAAAATATGGGGCTACTACTTGGGATAAACATGTATGGCTCCTATTACACCAAACGCGGCACCTTCAATGTCCGACTAGGCGGGATACACTGGTTTTCAATGAGCGATTTGACCATAGCGAATTTTATGGGATATAATCGCTTTTTGCTTTATGAACGCGCGCCTTGGGACCCCATTGGAGCAAATGTTGGGTCGCGCTACGAGCAAATGTTTGCTCAAGGAGAAATTTTTCAGGATTTGCGATGGGGCGAACGCGCCGTGCAAGGTGCCATAGTGGAAGGTATCAATTTACCCAATGATTGGAGTTTCGCTGTAATGTACGGCAAAACAGAACTCGCGGGAGGTTTCCCAACCATTCCCAATATCAATTACGGTGGCAAATTGCGCAAAGCCTTTGGAACCAGAGATTTTATTGGCTTCAACACCTTATCTAATCTCACTTGGCTTGACAGCATAAACACGCTCCCTACAGGTTTTAACATTCACACTTTTGAAGGTAGAAAATCGTATCGTGGGTATGAGCTGCACGCAGAAGTGGGCGCAGGCCAATATATCAATCCCTTTACGGAGAATCGTTGGGGAGAGGCTATTAATGCTAAACTAAAAACCCCCAGGCGCTTTTTGGGCATCCCTTTAGAAATGCATTACTACCGCATTAGTCCCTATGTAGTAAACAACAACGGTTTGTTTTGGAATACTGCATTAGCCGATGCCAACGCCCTAAACACCGTTGGGGAAGACGTTCAAAGTGCCAATGTCCTTACACCTTTTTCCTCGGCCATTGTTGCGATCGGCCAGATGACCAACAACCGAACAGGACTGAACCTCAACTCTGATTTTCAAGTCAATAAAAAGTTGAAATTCTCTGTAGGTTATGGCGTATCGCGAGAGATTGAGGCTTTGCAAAATCAATTGACGTATTCGCGCTTTGTCAACCAACTCATCCGCTCACGCTTTTGGCCCTGGCTGTTTCCAAGTGGTGTTGGCCCTTATGGAAGAACCAATGTGATTTTCCGCGATGCTTATGAAACCGTGCAGCTGAACGTTGCCGACAATGCCGAGCTCACTGCACAGCGCTTCAATCAAGTCGAAATACACGGGAAGTACAACACCAAAGTTTTCAACCGCAATTTTTTCGCATTTTTCCTAGGGCGTTATACCAGCGTTACACCAGACATCAATCAATCGCCCATTTTTAGCGATGACAAAACGCTACAATCCATTGCCAACAACCCCATTGGACAGCGGATACTTGCAGTCATACCAGCTTTTAACGACAACGCTTTTTTACAGCAATACAGTTCGGAATTAGAAATGTATTACCAAGTTTCCAAGCCCCTATTTATCAATGCTTATCTTGGCTATGAGCGCATTATTGGCAACCGCCAAACCGAGTTAGACATAGATACGGGCAACCCAACCAATCAAAACGGTTGGGGCACGGGTTTGGGCTTTGACCTCACCCTGGGCAAAAATGCCGGGCTATACTTCCGCCATAGATGGTTCTTCTTTGAAGACAAGAGCTTTGTTTTAGACAAATATGTCGGACAAGAGACCTTGGTGGAATTAAAAGTATTTTTCTAAACGCAACAAAAATTAGCAAAAATTAGCACAGCGATTTTTGCACAAATCAGATACAGATGAAGACAATAATACAAAAAACAATACTCCTCCTTCTTGTGGTAAGCAGTGTAGAAGGTTGGGCACAAAACGACAAGTTTTGGATTTCAGGAGCCGCGCGAAACGTGATGTATGGCGATAGATTTGAAAACCAAGCCGAAAACGACACCACTACTCCGAGAAATCTTCAAAGTGGCCATACGATGGTCGATTTAGGGGTAAATATCAATCCTCATGAAAACGTATTGATACAAGGGATGGTGCGTATTCGAAACGATTACGGCGGATTTTGGGGCTCAGGAGTTACTTTTGATGTCCGTCAATTAAATGTCAAAGGCATCATTAGCAACGTAGTCAAATACCAATTGGGCGATATCGATTACCGCATGACACCTTACACCTTTTACAACAATCCTAGCTTAGTAAACCGCAATCCGGGAAATTTGACCGGTGTGCCTTTGAATCAGGTGCAATACGACTTATTTTACTTTGACAATAACACCTGGCGACAGCAGGGAGCTGCGGCAGAATTTGCACTTCAGTTTAATCAATTTGTAGAAGAACTAGAAGTCAATCTCTTTACCACACGCATCCGGTCGGCATTAGACCACGACGGCGATGACCGTTTGTTCAGTGGGGGTAGTGCCAAGCTCATTCAAAGTGATTTTGTGAATATCAGTACGCAATACGCCAACCTTTGGGATTATCAAGGCACTTCCAACAATACTGAGTTTTTGAGAAACCCCGTTTGGACGAGTTCATTTGAAACGGCATTTAAATACAAAGACATTAACTTCAATGCAGCGTTAGAAACAGGTCGTTCACAGCTCACATGGGTAGATGACCCCGAGGCGCCCCTATTAGAAGATTTCTTTTATGACGCACAAGTAAAAGCAGAGATTCCCGCCTATGGATTGCGCATGATGGTTGGGTATCGCGATGTGGGTGCCGACTTCAGAAGTGCTGGTGCACAGAGTCTACAAATCAATTTCAACCGGAACCCAAGAGCTTACGGGAACATTGGCAATGCACAAAATCTGCGTGGGCTAACCATGCTAGACCTCTACCGCGACCCTTCTTTGTACCAAATGCAAATTCGCGAAGGATTGCAAGCCTACGACCCCCGTTATGACAATGCCACACCCTATGGCAGAGCAACACCAAACAGACGTGGCTTAAACGGAATCGTCAACTACGAAGATCTCAAAAAGCGCTGGATGATTGAAGGAGAAACTGAAATCTTGCGCCATGTGGTGGGCGAAGGAACAGAAGCCCTGAAACAGTTCATCACCAATACGGTTTATGCCGAATTGCGACTCCATGAAGTATTAAAAATGAAAGACCGCAAGTTTGTATTGAGTTCAAGAGTGGGTTTTCAAAACACAACAAGAAGTGGCAACCAAGATTACGAAAGTGTTGATTTAGCCACACAGTTTCAACAGCACAACTTGACACTTACGTTATTTGGTAATTTTGATTTCATTGCAGAGTGGAATACTTGGCAAACGCAAGGCATGGATTTAATGGCCATTCGCAATTCCTATTCTGTAATCCGAAATTTTTCAGAGTTTGCCATTGACTACAACGAATCCATCCGCGGCATTGGCATGCAATACCGCTTTACCGAGAAAACCAATCTGCACTTCCTTTGGCAGACCTTCAATTGGAATGAGGCCGATGCCGACAAGTATATGATCAACACTTGGACTGTATTTTTCACCATGAACTTTTAAGAACACATCATCATGAAATATCTTATCACATCCCTATTCCTATTTAGTTTGTTTTTTATCAGTTGCGACCGCGACAAAAGTGTACAAGGTCCGTTGTTAGACGATATCTATGGCGAGTTCTCCTTGCTTGAGCCTTTTACAACAAGTACTAATGCCGTTGATTTTTCAACAGGTGAGCAAGTGGTTTTCGAAGCCACATTTGGAAAGCAAGTAAATTGGGAGATTCACATTGAAGGACAAACTTCTGGTGCAAAGCGCATTATAGAAGGATTTAGCAGCACCATAAATGCGACTAATGCAGTTTGGAATGGCAGAACTAATGTACTGCCCATGTTTAAAACAGAGCCTTGTCGTGCTTACTTATTAGTGCCTAATGAAGACAACTTCAGCTCAGATACCTTATCCATTTCAGTTTTGGGTGAACGCGTAACACCCGGATTCGTTGTAACTGATTTCGAAAGTGGTTTTAATTCGGGTTGGAATACCTTTTTGCAGTCGGGAGCCAACATGAATTTCCGCATTGTAGAAAGCCCCTTAGCCGCACAGGGAAATTTTTACTATGAAATGGGAGGAGAAGTACCCTTTGATTTTTTAATTGGTTTGATTGAATTCCCTGCGAGTGCGCAGCAACTTCAAAGGTATCCTTTATCGACCAATCCAAATAATGTGTACTTCAATGTCTTTTTATACAAGCCTGAAAACATCAGAAATGAGTTTATTCTATTCCGATTTCTTGAAGATGACAATGAGGATGGAACCCTTCAAAACAATGAAGACGTCTATTCTTTTGAAACAAGAAGTTTGCAGCCCGGTTGGCAGCAAATCTCCATTAGATATAGTGATTTAGTTAACTTGGTAAATGGTCAGCCCGCTCCACCGGCTGGAAATGGTGTTTTGGAACCGCATAAATTAGCTCGAATTGACGTCTTACTTCTAGCTGACCCCTCAACAGGATACAGCCAACTGTATATGGATAATTTAATTTTCACAGAAAATCAACCTCTACAGCCATGAGAACGAGAGCACTAGTTGCAGCCGGATCGCTATTCTTGATCGTGGGCTGTGTCACACTAAAAGAAACGACTTTCTTCTTGCCCGAAGAAAAGAAAGACGAGGTTTTTCATACATCGGCAGAGATTTACTCGGAATATATGACCTCTGAGGCATGGAAGACCCATGCTCCGGGCTGTATTTCTGTGGTTGCTGCAGAAGAAGCGGCCTACAAAGGAACGTTAGGCCTAAAAATCGAATGGAATGCGCAAGGTGAAGGCTGTCCGTGGATTGGTTTTGGTTTTGGATGGGACGCATGGACCGGAAAGAACATTAGAAACATCCTCAACGAAGGCGCTTTAGAATTTTGGGTACGAATGGAAGAGGGCGAGCGCGCCAACATTCCTTGGGCACTTGGTTTCGAAGATTTCACCGGAGCACAGGCGTGGTTAGGTATGTCAGAAAACGCAATCAAAGGCGATAAAATCAGTGAAGAATGGGTACGAGTAGAGTTGCCTCTGAGTGAATTTAACTGGCGCGAGCAAGACGCCGATGCCTCTAATATCAAGCAATTGATCATACAAGTTCAGGCGTCAGGCGTCATGTTTATCGATGAAATACGCTTGGTCCCCTACACCACTGGGTACAGAAAACGAGCCACCATCCCCTATCTCGCCGACCAAGCCTTCACAATTGATGGTTTGAAAAATGACGCCATCTGGCAACAAGAGCCTCTTAAAATCGGCGAGAACAAAGTACGCTTGCAAGTAGTGGGGGATTATTTGCACATAGCCGCAGAAGTGCTAGACAAAACACCCTTGCAAAACAATAAAACTGGTGACAACACTTGGAATGGCGATGGCCTCGAATTCGCATTTTCGACTGATCCCAATTTACAAAGAACACGCACGCACTACTTTTCCACAGACCAACATATCGGCTTTGGTTTGGGAGAAACTGTCACTTTATGGAATTACCGAACAGGAAAGCCCATTAAGAATTTTGAAGCCGCAACAACTAAAAACCGAAATGGCTACCTTTTTGAAGCTCGTGTTTTTATCGGAGAGTTATCTCGATTGCCCTTTATTGTCAATCAGTTATATGGACTGGAAGTAGCCATAAACAAGGGGACTTTGAGTGGCAGAACCGAGCAGTTGCGTTGGAATGACCCGGCCAATGAAGGATTCCATCAAAATCCATATCGCTGGGGTGAGTTGTACATTGTAAAACCCGGACACTCCAATTTACAATAGAAACCCTGTGCTCTCATTCTGGTCAATGGGGATTTCATAATTTGAAACCAACGCCAAATCCCTAGTGATTGTACTCCAGCATAAGAAACCCTAAAAAACAAATAAACCGAACACATTGAATCTGTAAAGTTATGCAAAAGACGAAGTATATCATCATGGTAACCGCCCTCATTGTGGCCTTGGGGGGGTTATTAATGGGCTTTGATGCCTCTGTTATTTCAGGGGTGGTAAAGTTTATTGAAATTGAGTTTGAACTCACCAAGTTGGAGTTAGGTTGGTCTGTAGCCTCGTTGACCCTTACCTCTACGCTAGCCATGTTGATGGCAGGGCCATTGAGTGACAAATACGGTCGTCGAGCTGTGTTGCGTGCAGCGGCCATTTTATATGCTATTTCTGCTCTTGGCTCAGCTTTAGCGCCCGATTTTTTCACGTTAGTCATTGCGCGTATGATTGGTGGTTTTGGCGTTGGTGCCAGTCTCATCTTGGCCCCCATGTACATCGCAGAAATTGCACCGGCAAACCTGCGCGGACAATTGGTTTCTTTTAACCAATTAAACATTGTGGTTGGTATTTCTCTTGCCTTTTTTACCAATTATTTAATTCTTCACTACAGCCAACAAGAGCTAGAGTGGGTGCAAAACTTCCAGCTCGATCAACACCAATGGCGGTATATGTTGGGGCTTGAATTGATACCCGCTGTCCTGTATTACATTGGATTGTTCTTTGTACCTAGAAGTCCGAGGTGGCTAATTATGAAAGGCAAACGACAAGAGGCACTTAAAATAATGTCGAAGTTTTCTAGTCTGGAAGAGGCCGAAAAAAGTATGGCTGAAATCATCAGTTCGATGGAGTTACAGCCTGATCAAAAGGAAGGTTCCTTCAAGGATTTATTGAAGCCTGCTTTGCGTTTGGTAATCACAATTGGTATTGTAGTAGCTGTTTTACAGCAAATAACAGGAATCAATTCTGTGTTCTTTTACGCCCCTATGATTTTTGAACAATCAGGAATCGGAACAGATGCCGCGTTTATACAAGCCATTTTGGTGGGGTTGGTCAATTTGGTGTTTACCATATTAGCCATTCTATTTATTGACAAACTAGGACGCAAACCCCTACTCACCTTTGGTGTGGCCGGGATTGCACTTTCCATGTTTACGCTGGCTTATGGCTTTTCACAAACTACCTATACCCTAAAGCAGGAAGTAGTGGAAAACCTCGTTTTAGAAAATGACGTTTACGAAACGCTAACGCCTATTGTAGGGACCTCTTACGACTCAAAAGCAGCTTTTGAAAGTGCTATTCAAGCGACGATAAGTGGCGATGACTGGGAGATCGCCGCGGAAACGCTGCTCAACCAATCCATTGTATTGAATCCATTATTGATATTAATTGCCATTCTAGCCTTTGTTGCTTCATTTGCAATTTCTATCGGGCCTGTGATGTGGGTGTTGTTTTCAGAATTATTTCCCAACAATATTCGCGGCATTGCCATTTCTTTTGTGGGTTTAATCAATTCGGCGGTGAGCTTTTTGGTGCAATGGATTTTCCCCTGGCAACTAGAAGTTCTCGGTAGTGCCGGAACCTTTTTAATCTATGGCCTATTTGCATTGCTAGGCTTAATTTTTATTCTAAAAGTGGTACCTGAAACAAAAGGACGCACGCTAGAAGAGCTGGAAGCCATGTTAGTAAAAGAACCACATTAAACGTGAAACCATGAAAAACACTGCTATATATGCCTTTGCATTGCTGGTTTTGTGGAGTTGTTCCTCCGCTCCCGAAAACACAACCGCATCGGAAAACGAAAACACAACAAACGGCATAACACTTGTCTTGGACCAATGGGAGGCGGCCTCAAAAACTATGGAGAAATCCATTCCACAACCCCTTTCTGAAGGCAATTGGCTGCAATACAGTATTGATGTACCAGAAACAGGGCGCTACCAACTTCAGCTTTCGGGCACTTCAGAAAGTGCAAGTAGCCTTTGGATAGAAGATTATGCAGATAACACACTTGATCGGGTGTTTAATATTTCTGGTGAGCTTTTCTTTGACGGCGTGGCAACAATAGATGGTGTGCCGTTGGCCGCAGGGACACATCAAATAAAATTGCATTGCAAGGCAGGTAATCCAAAATTAGAGACGCTTACATTTAGTTTGCTGCAACGCATCCCTCCTACCCCCACTACCATAAACGCCAACATGGAAGGAGAAAACTGGTCATTGATCTGGAGCGATGAATTTGAAGGCCAGGGATTGCCCGATACCAACAAGTGGGTGTATAATATTGGCGATTGGGGTTGGGGCAATCACGAGTTGCAATACTACACGCAAAATCAGCTTGCCAATGCCCGACTAGAAAATGGGCATCTTGTGATTGAAGCACACAAAGAAATGGGCTCTTGGACCTCAGCTCGGTTGACCACTCAAGGAAAAGTAGCTTTCAAAAACGGCAAGATAACCGTTAGAGCCAAAGTCCCCTCAGGAAGAGGCACCTGGTCAGCGGGATGGCTTTTGGGCGATACGTATGTAGATGAAATGTCGTGGCCAACCTGTGGTGAAATAGACATTTTGGAATGTGTGGGCTACGAAATTGATGACATTACCGGCAGTGGGTACAACCATACAAGTTGTCACACGCCGGCTTACTACTTTAAAAAAGACAATCAAATCACAGGAAAAATTGCCGTTGATAACATGACAACAACCTTTAACGATTACACCATAATTTGGTATTCCGATCGGATTGAGGGGTTTGTAAACGATGTACATTATTACACCTATGACAAAAACGCCACGCCCGAGGAATGGCCTTTTGAGACACCGCAAAACCTCATTTTAAACCTCGCCATTGGCGGCGGTTGGGGTGGCGCAAAAGGCATAGACGAAAGTTTAACCCAACAAACCCTGTACATAGACTACGTAAGGGTATATGAGTTAACCGATTAAACCATGAAAAAACAAATTGCCAGCGCATTACTTCTGTCTAGTCTTTGGGGATGTAACCCTGAAAAAGCAGCAGAAATTACCATCATTTCCACACAAAAGGGGCAACCCCCTTTTCAACAAATAGCACCATACAGTGAGGCCTCTGAGCATCCCCCAATCGCGGTGAAACTTTTTCCAGATAGCACCCACCAAATTATTGAGGGGATTGGAGGAGCCTTTACAGAATCTACCAGCCATTTGTTAAACCATATGGGGCCTGAAAAACGAGACGAAATTCTACAGGCTTATTTTTCATCAGACGGCGCCCAGTATACAATGGTTCGCACCCATATTAATAGTTGCGATTTCTCTTTAGAATCCTACGACTACACACCTGTAGCAAACGACACCAACTTGGTACATTTTGACATGAGTCGAGATGAGAAAACAATACTACCGCTGATAAAAAAGGCGCAAGAAATAAGTGGACAGCCCATTAAAATATTGGCGTCACCTTGGAGTGCCCCTCCGTGGATGAAAGACAATAACCACTGGTTTGGCGGCAGTTTACTACCTGAATTTCAGCAATCTTGGGCGATGTATTTTTCAAAATACGCCGATGTATTTGCGCAGCATGGCATTCCCATTTGGGCATTTACGGTGGAGAATGAGCCTTTGGGTAACAATGCCAACTGGGAAAGTATGCACTATACACCAGAGGAGATGGCCGTGTTTGTAAAGGCGTATTTGTATCCCGTTTTGCGCAAAAATGGCCATGAGCAAGGCATCTTTGTATACGACCAAAACAAGGGAGAAGAACTGGAGCATTGGGCGCGCGCTTTGCTGACCGATGAAGAATTGGTATCAAAAATCGCAGGTACAGCAGTGCATTGGTACGATGGCACCAAAGATTGGTTTCCAGAATCATTGGAATTGACACACCAATTGGCGCCTGAAAAAAGCATTATTCACAGCGAAGCATGTATTGATGCGCAAGTACCCGTTTGGCAGGACGACAATTGGTATTGGGAAGAACACGCCACCGATTGGGGTTGGGATTGGGCCGAACCCGAAAAGAAACACCTGCATCCAAAATACACTCCAATGCACCGCTATGCGCAGGACATTATTGGCTGCATGAATCACCATGTATCCGCCTGGATCGATTGGAATATGGTGCTCGATCGCCAAGGCGGGCCCAACCACGTCAAAAATTGGTGTATTGCTCCTGTATTGGTAGATACCGCAGCGAAATCTGTGTATTACACCCCCCTGTTTTATGCCATGCAGCATTTTTCTAAGTATATTCGCCCAGGTGCAACGAGAATACATTGGGAAAGCCAGTTACCGGAAGGGGTCAACCTTACAGCGGTAAAAAATCCGGATGCAAGTATCGTTATCCAAGTGATAAACACCGGGAAAAATCCACAGCCACTAGCTATAGAATGGGAGGGGAAAATTCTTGCCCATGAAATCGCACCAGAGGCTTTGCAAACCATAATCATTAAGCAGTAATAAAATCAATTTAATGAATCACCGTATTTTGTTTTCTGGCGAAACGGCCATTAAAACCCAGCTAAAAAAAGTAAACGGAAAGTATGTCAATAGAAATGGGGAAACCTTTTACTGCATTGAAAATGTAGATGAAATGCCCCCCTTTTTCATTTCATTGGTCAGTGGTGACAACCATTGGCTTTTTTGTAGCAGCAAGGGCGGATTGACAGCGGGCCGACAACAAGCGGATTTTTGCTTGTTTCCCTATACCACAGAAGACAAGATACACGACAACTCAGAAATCACCGGTAGCAAAAGTGTTTTTACGGTAGAGAAATCGGGTAAACACTACCTTTGGGAACCCTTTTCAGAGCGACAGTTGGGCGTGTACCACACCACCGAAAACCTCTACAAAAACACGATTGGCAACAAACTTATTTTTGAGAGCATCAATCATGATTTGGGAATACGATTTGAATATGCTTGGGCATTCAGTAATCGGTTTGGCATAGTAAAGCGTGCACAAGTTGAAAACCTCGACGAGGATAAAGTTAACATCACCATTTTGGACGGGTTGCAAAACATTATGCCTGCCAATGTGGATTTAGGGTTACAAACCTCGCGAAGTAATTTAGTGGATGCCTACAAAAAAGGAGAAATTGCCGCAGAAAAACTCGGCGTTTTTAGTTTGAGCGCCAATATAGTAGACAAAGCAGAACCCAGTGAAAGTTTGTTGGCCACAACGGTGTGGACGGTGGGACTGCCTGAAGCAAAGCGCTTTTTGAATGCGCGAGTAGTTCAAGATTTCCGCAAAGGAGCCCCTTTGCACCATCAAGAGGAATCATTGGGTGGGCGTTGTGCGTTTTTTAGTTTGGCTACAGTCCTACTCAAAGGACAGACTACCTTGGAATGGTATACTATTGCCGATGTAAATCAGCGCCATGCGCAAATAAAAGATACCCTTACGCATCTTGAAAAACCGGATGAAGAACTGCCTAAGTTAGTCACTGCAGATATAGCAGAAGGAACCAAAAAACTAGAAACTATCGTTGGTCTTGCCGATGGCCACCAACTCACGAGTGATACACTAGCAAGTTATCGACATTACAACAACACCCTTTTC
>JAIULY010000038.1 GCA_022565875.1 Schleiferiaceae bacterium
CTGGGGTAACAATTACAGGGGTGGATATTGCCTACGACTTTGAAGCTGCAAACGGCGCTTGGATGAGTGAGCAGCGTTCTGAGTTGCGTTGTATCACAACTGGATTAAATGAAGGTGTACTCGATGCGGGCACTGGTCTCGGTGGTGTGTATTCCTACAACCGCACCGGACTCACCATAGCCAACGGCGTTGCCACGTCTCCTCAGTTAGTCTTTGAATTACATGCCGGAAGAACTTGGGGTGGCTCGGGTTGTGACCCCTCGTATAACAAAATTTTGGCGAGCTCGATTCAGCTTACAGTACACTACCAAGGCACACCTTGTAGTAGCATCCGTGTCCCTGTTTTTGTTGAGGTGGGTGACCAGCCTACTGCTGACTTCAATGCTGTACTAGCTGGAAGCACGGTAACGTTTACCAATACGTCTCTTGATTACGACTCGTTGTACTGGAACTTTGCCGGTCAAGGCAACTCTTCTGACCCGAACCCTGTGTTTACATTTACATCAGGTGGCTCGCAGCAAGTTTGCTTGTATGCATTCAATGATTGTGGCATTGACACCATGTGCCAGACCATCTCTAGCATTGCTACAGAAAACTTCTTGATGCAAGAAAGTCTGCGCGTATTCCCGAACCCAAGTACAAGCACGTTCAATATCGAATTTAGCTTAGAAGGTGTTCAGGAAGTAAACATGCGTGTTCTCAGTCCTACCGGTCAATTGATAGTAGAGCCATCACCTGTTCGCACGGGTGGTATCTTCCAAACGCAAATCGACCTTAGTGGATTGGCCAAGGGCATTTACTTATTGCAAGTACAAACGGAAAACGGCTTAGCCACAAGACGTTTAAATTTGTTGTAGTCCTCATATTTTTTTTCATAATCAGACACCCCGCATTACTGTTGTAGTGTGGGGTGTTTTTTTAAGCCATAGCCCCCTTTTTGTTTTTAGGTCAGGCTTAAAACTACAAACGCAAAAAAAAACAGAAGAGAGATCGCTTACTCTTCCCAATTTTGAAAAAACAATAGCTGTTATTTTCGAAGCAATAGTTTTCGAATTAACCTAAAAAAACAAATTAAATTTTTTCAACTTAAAACGATTCGTTTTATCTGAAAACAAGCATATTTGCAGTTGCAATTCAAAACATAAAAAATGAAACATTTTCTATTTTTGGGTTTGTTTCTGATTGTTGGCATCGTTCAAGTTTCAGGGCAGACCTATTGCGCCGGAGGGCCTACCTCTGCGTTTGACAGTGAAATCGCTTCCGTCACTTTAATAGGGCAAACCTCTAGTATCAATTACAGTCAAACTTGTCCTGGAACAATTGGGTTAAACAATCAAACAGCCGTACACAATGCGGATTTATCCGTTGGACACAGCTATACGTTAAATGTCAATTTCGGGACATGTGGAAATTTCAACTTCAATGCTGGCACTGCTTATATCGATTTTAATGGCGACGGGATTTTTTCTCCTTCTGAAGCTGTGGGTACAACCTTGTTCACAATGGTTCCTTTCTCTAGAGCTTATACCTTTACCGTTCCTGCGGGAGCCGTTATGGGCACTACTCGCATGCGCGTTATTCAACGGGAAGGTGGAACAACACCACCTTTAGATCCCTGTGCTACTTTTTATGGGGGGTCTGTAATTGATTTTGGAATCACAATTGTACCTTCTTCCATGCCATGTACAGGCGCTGCGGTAACAGCTGCTTTAGCATCCTCAAAAATTATTTGTGTTGGCGACAGTGTTAATCTTTCAGCCACAGGCGTCTCTTTTGGAGCGGGCACCGTTTTCCAATGGCAGAGTTCTCCTGACAGCACCAACTGGACCAACTTAGCTGGACCGCTAACCGTAAACAGAAACTCTGGTACACTAGCCACCACCACTTACTTTCGCTTGCAAGTAACTTGCGGCTCCACAACTGTGATTTCATCTGGGGTAAAAGTGGAGGTTTTTGGAACTTCTCTTGCTGCTGGCACCTATACCATCAATTCGACCGCAGCTACTGGAGGCAGCAACTTTTCTTCCTTTAACGACTTTAGGCAACGCATTACCTGTGGAGGCGTAGCAGGACCAGTGGTTGTAAACGTAGTTGCAGGCTCGGGCCCTTATCAGGAGGCAGTGAAGTTTGCAAATATCAATACCTCGGCCACTAATACCATCACCATCAATGGAAATGGCGAAATACTAGAAGGTGCTCCTATTGCAACTACAGGTGCAGACAGAGGTATTTTTATTTTGGAAAATACTAGCTTTTTCACCATTGACAATTTAGTTGTAAAATCGTCATCAACCTTCGGGACAATAGGTGCAGGGATTTTACTTTTTGGGGCATCTAATAGCGTTACTATCAAAAACAGCACGATTGAAATTAACAGAAATATTCAGGGTTCGAATAATGCTGCTATTGCTATTACTAATAATCAAACATCCTTCTCCACTATAGGAAGCGTGGCAGCCAACAATGTTACCATCGAAAACAATACAATCATTGGAGCACTTACAGGCATTTCAATGATTGGCGCTGGGAACAACAATAAAGGTGTAGGTAATAGTATTAAAAATAATGTAATCCTAGATTTTCAGACCACGGGCATTTATGCAAGTAACCAAATGGACTTACTCATTCATGGAAATGATTTTTCCAGGCCTGCCAGACTACACTTTGGAAGTTTTATTGGAATTTTCATTTCAGGAGACTGTGCTTCTGTAGAAATTTCAGCGAACAGCATGCACAATCCAAATGACCAAATGAGAAGCACGGTTTCAACTGTTGGTATTCGGTCCATTGATGCAAACTGTCCTGCCTCAAATCCTTGCCATGTTTTCAATAATCGCATGTATAATATAGAAACCAATGGGGGCATTACTGGTATCTTCAACAACAGAAGTGACCATTGGAAATATTACCACAATTCGATTGATATTCATGACTTAAATGCTGTCACAAGTTTTACCTCAGCTCAAACAGTTGGTTTTGAGGTAACTGGCTCATCACAAAATATTGAATTTATTAACAACATCATAAGCATAGTACGTTCTGGATCTATTCCAAAGCGTGCCATTTTAATAGGAGGGACAGGCACAAAAACAATCAATAGAAATGGATATTTTATAGATTTAAATCAAACCGCAGCAGAATTTACAGATGGATTCCGCACTTTTACAGCTTATCAAAATGGCAATCCTGATGGATATGATGCCAATTCTGTATTTGATTTACCAGACTTTGCTTCAGCATCAACAGGCTTACTTCGGCCAGCATCAAGTGGCATGAACGATTTGGGTCAAAATCTTTTGAGTACCGTCCCTACTGATTTTTTAGACTCATCAAGAACCGCTACACCTGACCCTGGCGCCTTTGAGTTTGATCTACCTCCCTGCCCAAGGCCAACTGTAAGTATATTAAACAACACAACCAATAGCGCTTTATTCAGTTTGACAAGCGGCTCGCCGGGTGGCACTTATGAAATCGAGTGGGGTCCCTCTGGGTTTCCCCTAGGGACAGGCGCCACTCAAACCATTACACAGGACTCTCTTCAACTCACCAACTTGTTATCAGGTACTTGTTACGACGTCTATGTGCGATTAAACTGTATCGCATCCGGCAATGGCACTTCACCGTGGTCACTTGTGAACACCTTCTGCACTTCGGTTTGCGACATCGCTCAAACCTGTTTTTATACTTTCAGAATGACGGCCCAATATTCTAGTGGTTGGATGGGAAATACCATGACTATTAGCCAAAATGGAATTCCTGTGAAAACCATTGGTAGCACTTTCACCTCAGGCAATGGCCCTGTTGACATAGCTGTTCGGTTATGTCCAGGGGCATTTGATGTAACATGGAACACAGGGGGTGGGTTTCCGAATGGGTTAGGCATTGAGATCCTTGACGCTTCAAACAACTCTGTCTTTATTATGACCTTTAATAGCGCACTCCTTAGAGGTAGCGTCATTTTTTCTGGTGTTGCAAACTGTGGTGTTTTCACCTGCTTGCCGCCAACAGGATTTGCTGTCTCTGCAGTAATGGACACATCCGCAACTTTCACTTTCACTCCAGGTAATGGCGTAGCAACAGTTATAGAAATTGGACCTCCGGGATTTACGCCAGGTACAGGCATAATAACACCGGCAATTAGCTCTCCTGCAACAGTAAGTGGAATCACTCCCAACAGAGATTATCAAGCTTTTGTGATAGATTCCTGTGCTGATGGCTCACGCAGTACCGCTATAGGGCCTCTAAATTTTAAGACCGTCTGTTTAACCGCTTCCATGCCTTATGTTGAAGATTATTCCGTTTGGCCTAACCCATGTTGGACCTTTAACCAGACAAACCCTATTTGGGTACAATATAACACTGGCGGTGTAAACTATGCATCAATTAACTTCGTGACTTTGTTTTCAGGAATAGCATCAATGACTACTTTGCCTGTCAATATCACTACTGACGCACAAGTAAGATACAACTGGTCACGCAAAAGTAGTACTTCAAAAAAGGATAGCTTGTACGTGTTATCGCGCATTGTAGGAGCACCTGTTTGGGACACCCTAAAAGCTTTTGGCGACCCCAATTTTGGTGTGCCGAATGCGGGAGACTTTTCTCCTGCACCGATTGCAAATTTCCAAGAGGAAATTCACTATTTACCCAATTCATATTTAGGTAATGAAGTTGAATTCAGTTTCGCGGGCGTACCGGATCAGGGTAACAGTTTTTATATGGACTTTTTCACTGTTGAAGCACAACTACCGTGTTTGGACCCAACAGACTTGGTGGCAAATAGCGTTACACCCACTTCTATAGGACTGAGTTGGAATCAAATTGGGACTGTTCCGGCATGGGATATAGAGTGGGGAATCCCAGGCTTTACCCCTGGGACAGGTAATGGAACTGTGGCGTCAACCACTACTAATCCCTTTAACCTCACAGGACTAACACCCGGAGACTGCATCGACATCTTTATTCGACCTAACTGCACTGCTGCTGGAAATGGCTTTGGCGCCAACTTCATAGGCCCTTTGAGTGTTTGCCTACCGTATGAGCACGACATTGTAATGGAAGCGTTAGTCTCCCAAAATGACCTCAAAATTTGTGGAGATTCTGCCATGACGGTTCTAGTTAAAATCAGAAATAATGGTGAAATGGCGCAAACCAATATTCCGCTTACAGCAATTGTTTCGGGAACTATTAACCAAACCTTGAACATTACCTACCCTGGCCCTCTAGCCCCTGGAGCTGCCGACACTGTAAATATTGGCACAATGAATGCTTTTGCTGGCGGGTATACGAAGATTTTGTTATACAGCAACTTAAACAACGACCAAAACCGAAGCAATGATTCTCTAGAGGTAGATAGTATCCCTATAATACCTGGTGAGCCTACTTTGCTCTCTGGTTTTACTTGTGACATTACAGATTCAATAGACTTGATCATGCAGACCTATCCTCTTGCTGCTTACACGTGGTGGGACGATCCAATTGCTGGAAATCAATTGGCTACAGGAGACACTTTTCGAGTACCACCAACCAATCCTGGCCCCTATTATGTAGAATACAAAGAAAACAACAGTAGGTCGTTAACAACCTTGTTAACAGGAGGGTCAGGATGCTCAGCAGGCACTATGTTCGATTTAATTCCTTCGAATCAATTGGCTATTTCTGGGTTTGATATTCGTCCTCTTTCAACTTCTCCTTCCCATTCTGTCGAAATTTACATGGTCGAGGGTTCATATAGCACAACTGCTTCTCAAGCCGATTGGACATTGATCCACACAACTACAGTAAATGCCACGGCTAATACGCTGGTAAATGTAACCTTGCCCAATACGGTGCCGTTAACGCCCAACCAAACGTATGGTTTCTATGTATTGCACAATGCCAGCTATACAGTGGGATTGGACACCTTTAGTACTGCTGACCTAACGTTTATCTCTGGTAGTGGCAACTGCACGCCATTTGACTACTGCTGTTCGCCGCGCACTTTTAATGGTATTATTCACTATGAAACACCGGGTTGCGATGGTCCAAGAGTCCCGGTTACAGGAATTGTATATACCGACCCAGCCAATGCTGATTTCACATTTACCAAAACTGGCCCAGGTCAATTTAGCTTTGACGCTACCAACTCTACAGGCGCTATATTCGATTGGGATTTTGGCGATGGTAGCACTGGCTCAGGAGTAACAACCTCGCATTCGTATACACAAGGTGGAACATATACAGTAACGCTAGCAGTTACTACTGTATGTAACAATACAGATGTAACAACATCAACAATTAATACTACAATTTCTGCAGAAGAATGGATTAAGCAGCAAAGTCTTAAGGTTTTCCCGAACCCAAGTCCCGGGGTCTTCAATGTAGTGTTTGATAGGGAAAGCGCGGGCAATTTACACATGCGTGTATGGAACCCCAAAGGACAATTAATCCTTGAACACACACAGGCATACCAAGTTGGCGAATTCAAAACGCAAATCGACCTTAGTGGATTGGCCAAGGGCATTTACTTATTGCAAGTACAAACGGAAAACGGCTTAGCCACAAGACGTTTAAATTTGATGTAGTCCTCATTATTTTTTCATAATCAGACACCCCGCATTACTGTTGTAGTGTGGGGTGTTTTTTTTAGTCAACTCAATGTCCACTTTGGGTCAACCCAAGGTTTCTGCATACCTTAGCGCTTTCATTAAAAAAGAAAGAAACACATGAGGTATTTACCACTAGACCGCAACATCTTTATAGAAAACAGAAAACGCTTTGCCGCTCAGTTAGCGCCAAAAAGCCTTGCTGTATTTAATTCCAACGACATTTACCCCACTGGCGCAGATGGCACCATGCCCTTTAGACAAGCCTCCGATATTTTTCATTTATCAGGCGTAGATCAGGAGGAAAGTATCTTGGTTATTTTTCCAAATGCCTTTAAGCCCGAACATCGGGAGATTCTCTTTCTCACAGAAACCAATGAACACATTGCCATTTGGGAGGGCGAAAAACTCAGTAAAGAAGGGGCATTTGAAGTTTCCGGCATCAAGACTGTGTATTGGTTGAGTGAATTTGAAAAAGTCTTTAAAGAGTTGATGTCGCATGCCGAGAATGTGTATCTCAACAGCAACGAACACCTGCGCGCCAACACCATTGTAGAAACCCGAGAAGCGCGCTTTGTAAAATGGTGCAAGAAAAACTTCAACTTACACACCTACAAGCGCAGTGCGCCGATCTTACACGAAGTGCGCGCTGTGAAATCAAGTATGGAAGTCGCCGTGATGCAAATCGCTGCTGACATCACCACAAAAGGCTTTAACCGCGTAATCAAAGCCATCAAGCCGGGTATTACAGAGTACGAACTAGAGGCCGAATTTATGCACGAATTTCTGATCAACAGAAGTCGCGGATTTGCCTACACCCCTATTATTGCATCGGGTTATAATGCTTGCGTACTGCATTACATTGAGAACAACGCCACGTGCAACGACGGCGATTTGATTCTCTTTGATGTAGGCGCCGAATATGGCAATTACGCCTGTGATGTCTCGCGAGCATTCCCCGTTAATGGCCGGTTTACCCAACGCCAAAAAGACGTGTACAATGCTGTATTGCGCGTACAAAAGGCAGCAATTGCCCTGCTCCGCCCTGGCACCTATCTTGCGGAATTTCACAAAGAAGTGGGTGACTTGATGACCAAAGAGCTACTCGACCTAAAACTTATCGACAGCACGGATGTCAAAAATCAAAATCCTGAATGGCCTGCCTATAAAAAGTATTTTATGCACGGCACATCGCATTTCTTGGGTATTGATGTGCACGATGTAGGATTGTGGACCACGCCCATAAAAGAGGGGATGGTTTTCACCTGTGAGCCAGGAATTTACCTACCGGGAGAAAACCTTGGCATACGCATCGAAGACGATTTGGTGATTACTAAGGAAGGCCACATCAATCTCACTGAAGGTATTCCAAAAGAAATAGAAGCCATAGAAGACGCTATGAATGCATAAGAACTTTTCCGATTTGCGATAGTACGGCAACCTTCAAGAGTTTGTTAATCAAAAAGGCACTTGGCATGAGAAAAAATTCATCTTGTGAGCAAGTGCCTTTTCAATTGGCTGATAAATAAAGTTGATGCAAGGAATACGGCTTAAACCTAAACCATAGTATCTTTGTGGGTGTTATCAAATGACACAAAAATAAAACTACAATAACAGATTAAATTGTGAGTTTTTCAATTGGCATAACACCAGAAAAACACAAAGTAAGCTTTTAAAAAACAACCCGATGGAAGACAAAATATTTTTAAAGCCCGCAGCTCTAGGCAAATACCTACCCATGCTATCGCATCCCGATTTATTATCGGATATCATAGAAAAAGGGCGTCTAAAATACTTTGATGCCGGTGACATCGTTATGGACTTTGGTATATCCGTAACGAGTATTCCCATACTACTTGAGGGGAACCTTCGGGTGGTGCGCCATGATGACGAGGGGCGAGAACTTTTGCTCTATTATTTAACGGAGGGGCAAAGCTGTGCAGCGTCCCTTCAGTGTTGCATGAACAACAAAAAAAGCGAAGTACAGGCCATAGCAGAAGAAGAATGCACGATTTTATTTCTGCCGCAAGAAGTCACCAACGACTGGATTATGCAATATCCAGAGTGGAAAGACTTTATCATACGGACCTATCAAAGTCGATTTGAAGACTTACTTAACACACTTGACGCATTGGCTTTTAGTAAATTAGACGAACGCCTCAGTTTTTATCTTCAAGAAAAAAGTCGTATTCACAAAGACGATACTGTGCACATTTCCCACCAAGACATTGCCAACGATTTAAATTCATCGCGTGAAGTAATTTCGCGGCTATTGAAAAAAATGGAGCAGCGCGGCATGTTGATACTTGGACGCAACAGCATTCGCCTGCTCGACATGTAACGATTATGCTAAAAGAAATTCGATTTTTGATTGAAAAAGATTTGCTGTTGGAGTTTCGGCAACGCTTTGCTTTCTTCTCCATCCTGCTCTATGTGGTTGCTACGGTTTACGTGAGTTATTTGGTTTTTCAACGGATAGAGGAGCCTATGGTTTGGAATGCTGTTTTTTGGATTATCCTCACCTTTGCGGCCTTGACTACAGCGGGTAAGAGTTTTGTACAAGAATCAGGGAATCGCTTTTTCTTTTATTATCAAAATACACAACCCGAAGCCTTGATACTTTCCAAAATTGTGTACAATCAGTTTTTGATGAGTTTTGTTGGCTTGTTTACTTGGGGCTTTTTCAGTTTGTTGCTTGGCGATGTTGTAGCGAGCAAGGGCTTATTTGTACTTGTTTTACTTTTAGGCAGCATGGGTTACGCGAGTATTTTGACCACGCTATCGGCCATTGCTGCTAAAACAGGGCAAAACACGACGTTAATGGCCGTTTTATCGATCCCCTTATTGATGCCCTTTTTATTGATTTTGATAAAAGGAAGTTTACTGGCTATTGTAGGAGCAGGCTGGGAAGATGTACAGCCCTACATGGTTGGGCTTGTTTTGTTAAATGCCATTGTTACAGGCTTGGGATATCTCCTTTTTCCGTACCTTTGGCGCGAGTAAAAAACACGGAAGTTATTCGATGCGATGAGAGGAGTTTGGTGGAAGTTTTTAGGGCTTATTTTAGTAGTATATAGCCTGTATATGGGTTTACTTGGTGATGTTCCACGGCTCGATGTGCTCAACGAAACCATACGCAATTTATATTATCACGTGAGTATGTGGTTCGCCATGGTGTCCATGCTTTTGTTGTCAATGATTTACGGGATTAAGCACCTCAGCGACAACCAGCAAAAATGGGACAACTACTCCAAACTCTTTGCACAGACAGGAATGTTTTTCGCTGTTGCCGGATTGCTCACCGGCATGGTCTGGGCCAATTACACTTGGGGCGCCCCTTGGGTAAATGACCCCAAACTCAATGGAACAGCGGTTACCATGTTGGTGTACTTGGCGTATTTTGTTTTGCGTGGCTCCGTGGACGACGCTGAAAAACGCGGACGTTTGAGCGGTGTATACAATATATTCGCATTTGTTTTAATGATTGTTTTCATTGGCATCTTGCCACGTCTCACCGATAGCCTGCACCCTGGCAATGGCGGCAATCCAGGTTTCTCCAATTACGATCTAGACGCCAACATGCGCGCCGTATTTTATCCCGCCGTTTTGGGTTGGATTTTAATCGGGGTGTGGATTACACAATTGTTCATTCGCACAGAAAAAATAGCCGCTGCAAAAAAAGCTGCACAATACAACAATGAGTATGAAGCCATACAATAAATACATCGCAGGACTCGCTGCGCTTTTCCTTTCTTTTTCTACACAAGCACAAAGCCAACCAGAAATGGCAGATTTGATGCGTAAAGAAGGTAAAATCTATGTGGTAGTAGCGGTCATACTCATTATTTTTATCGTTTTAGCGGCTTTCTTAATCTACCTCGATCGCAAAATCTCACGAGTAGAAAAAGAAAGTCAATCCTAGCAATCAAATTAGAATACTTGGTTGTTATCCATCATAAATTACCACACAATGAAAAAAACACACATTGCCTTTATCGTACTAATAGCTGTTGCGATAGGCGCTATAATTGCCACTTTTACGAATGCCGGCACGTATGCAACGTTTCCTGCCGCTGAAACACAACCCGGAAAAACATTTACTGTCATCGGTCAACTCAACCTAGAAGCTGAAATGGATTTTAATGCCCGACAAAATTTATTTCGCTTTGTTGCACAAGACAAAGACGGCAACGAACGCACTGTATATTACAATCAACCCAAACCACAGGACTTTGAGCGAGCTGAGGAGATCACTATGAAAGGATTTGCTACAGACACCGCCTTTATTGCAAGTGAAATTTTGATGAAATGTCCATCAAAATACAACGATCAAAATCAAGTTGCAGACGTAACTGAATAAAAGAAAGAAACTGTGGAATATATCGGAGAAGCGTTATTGCCCGGCGAATTGGGCCGGATTGCTGTTACAGCAAGTTTTACTTTTGCTTTATTATCGTCAATTGCATTTTTTGTAATGACGCTCAAAAAAGATCAAAACCCTGCTTCGTTAAAAGCGTGGGATAAACTAGGGACTTGGACGTTTACAGGCCATATGGTGTCTGTATTGGCCATCATTGCCATACTCTTTTACCTCATTTTCAATCACCGTTTCGAATACGATTACGTTTGGAAACATTCCAGCTTAGACTTGCCATTGCGCTATATCTTCTCTTGTTTTTGGGAAGGGCAAGAAGGCAGTTTTTTGCTTTGGATGTTTTGGAATGCCGTGCTCGGAATGATTCTATTGTTCACCGCCGGTAAGTGGAAAGCTCCTGCTATGCTGACCTTCGGGTTGGTGCAAGCCTTTTTAGCATCAATGATCTTGGGCGTTTATGTCTTTGATTTAAAAGTGGGGAGTAGTCCTTTTGTACTCATACGAGAACTTCCAGAAAACATTGGTGCCGCATGGACTTTTTGGCCGGATTACCTCACCCGTCTCCCTGCCTTTGCAGATGGAAACGGACTCAATCCACTATTGCAAAACTACTGGATGACCATCCACCCGCCTACGCTCTTTTTAGGGTTTGCATCGACACTTGTTCCCTTTGCTTTTGCCATTGGCGGATTGGTAAACAAAGACTTCAAAGGCTGGGTAGCGCCGGCTTTGCCTTGGACGTTCTTTTCTGTAATGATTTTGGGTACAGGTATTTTAATGGGCGGTGCTTGGGCCTATGAAGCGTTGAGCTTTGGTGGATTTTGGGCTTGGGATCCCGTTGAAAACTCCTCATTGGTGCCTTGGCTTACGCTAGTAGGAGGCGCACACCTCATGCTCATTCAAAAAAATAGAGGCGGAACCTTGCACTCGAGCTTTTTCTTCATCATTCTTACCTTCCTATTGGTGTTGTATTCTACCTTCCTCACGCGAAGTGGCGTATTGGGTGATTCGTCGGTGCACTCTTTTGTAGACCTAGGGTTGAATCAGCAATTGCGCTTTTACCTGTTGTTTTTTGTGTTTGGAGCTTTTGGTCTTTTGCTTTGGCGATACCGCTCTATTCCGAAAAAGAATCACGAAGACAGTCTCAGCTCGCGTGAATTTTGGATGTTTGTAGGTGCCCTGGTATTGTTGGTGTCCAGTTTCCAAATCATTTTCTCTACCTCAATGCCCGTCCTTAATTTACTTGTAGGGCCAGAAGGTTACTTGCCCCTGTTAGAAAACAAACTAGCTGCTCCAGATGACCCGATAGACCACTACAACGGCTTTCAAATTCCATTTGCTATAATCATAGCGTTTTTGATGGCCTTTACCCAATTTTTGGTGTACCGTGGCAATAGTATGAGCAAGCACAAAAACGACATCTTCATTACCATCGGCATCAGCTTGGTGGCAGCGATTTTGATTTCCCTCAACTCTTCTTTCCCACACGTATATTTCTTGCTGCTTTTTGCTTCTATTTACTTAATCCTTGGCAATCTCGTCTATTGGATTCGCGTAGCAAAAGGCAACCTCAATATTGCAGGCAGTTCTGTGGCTCACGTAGGGTTTGGGATGATTCTGTTAGGTTCGCTTATTTCAAATTACAAGAAGCAGGTCATCTCCAAAAACGACACCTACATTGCAAAAGATTTTCCGCAAAACGAGAATTTACTCATTGAAGAAGGCGATACCGTTCAAATGGGGAATTACCATGTGGTTTGGACAGGTGAACGCAAAGAAGGCAATCACCGGATTTATGACATGGATTATCTGCGCAAAACAGAGGCCGGCTTTCAGTTGGACTTTACCCTTTCGCCATCCATTTTGGCCACTGACAATGCAGGTAACAATCCCGAGCCTTCTACGCGACACTATTTGCATAAAGATGTCTATACGCACCTCACTTACGCTGATTTGCGAACGGAAGAAGAAAAAGCGCAAGGCTTTACCAACGAAGCTACCGTTGAGGTGGGGCAAGGCGACACCATTATTTACGACAAGCAGTTTGTGATCATGGACTCCATCTTGGTAGAGGGCGACTTGACGAAACAACCCCATGAGATGGATTACATCGTGCTTGGCGCCAAAATTAATGTAGTGCGAATGGATGGCACACGCTACACAGCTATGCCGAAATACGTTATTCAAAACAATACATTAAATCAAATTGACGACGAAATTGAAGAACTAGGATTGAAATTTCATTTTGATTCCATCAATCAAGAAACGGGTAAGTTCGCTTTTAAAATATCGAAACGCGAGGCCGATGAACCCCCATTTGTGGTAATTAAAGCCATCATTTTCCCTTGGATAAATGTTCTTTGGATGGGCAGCATTGTGATGATCATCGGCACAGTATTGGCCATTTTCCAGCGCATTCGCGCAAACAATAGGACGCCAAGCACCACTACCAAGGAGTAAAAAAAAGAAACGCCGACAATTTAGTCGGCGTTTTTGTTGGGGCTATTTTCAAAAACATGTGGCTATTGGCAAACCAAAAGAATACCTTTTCAACACCCTTTGAGAACACTTGAAAATACTCCAGAAAAAAAGCAAAGCAGCGGAAATAGTTTCAGAGAAACCCTTTGCATACGAGTAAATCACATAAGATCATCCGCCATTAAAAAAAAGTAGGCTGACTCCGTGCACATTAGTCATTTATTGTGGTGTCTTTTTATGCTTTTCATTCCGTTCTTATTAATAAAGCAGCACTATTTCCGCCTCTTTATCTCAAAGAAAATTTGCAAAAACACAAATGCTTATTCCATAAATCTTAAAAAAGGATTATTTATTGCCGCAATGAAACAGACCTGTAAAAGTTATTGCGGCGTGTATTATAAAAAAAATTAATTTTAGCCCTGACAAAATGAACATGAAACTTAAAAATCACACAAAAACAGAACACCATGAAAAACGTGCGCGTGGTAGTTGAGGAAATTTTAAAAACCCTCAAAACTATAGAAAAAAATTACCCGGAATTGGCCCAGCATTTGGAAGACTCACCCATTAAAATGAAAAACAATCCTGGGGAGACGGATTTTGAAGCATTAACCAAATACAAAAACAGTTTAGTTGGCGTTTACAACAGATACGTAGAACACAAAAGCAAAAAACGCACATTATAGATACACCGCTACTTTATTCAATTTTTCTCTTCACCATTGAAGAATTCACAAGTTTCTAAAGTCAAAGAATGAACATTCAGATTACGCGTTTTTTGCTGATTTTGTTGGTAGTACCAACCCGTTTACTGTGGAGTCAAGAAGCAGCTACGCAAGGGCTATGGCTCGATTACCTTCCCTACTCCAATGGCAGAGATGTCACGATTTACCAAGACCGTATTTTTGTAGCAGTATCCGATGCTTTATTTTACGTAGACAAGGAAGATTTATCGGTGCACAAATTCAGCAAAATTCAAGGCTTAAGCGACAATGAGATATCGAGTGTTTATACGGACAAGCGCAGGAACTTGATGTTTATTGGGTATGAGAATGGCAATTTAGATATTTTGGATGGCGATGAGATTATCAACCTCCCAGCGTTGCGAAGATCTACCCAATTTCAAGGCCTTAAACGCATCAATCACATGGTTTCCCATGGCGATTTTTTGTACATGAGCACTAATTTCGGTATCCAAACGGTAGATTTGAGAGGATTGTTTTTTAGGGAGACCTTCATTATTGGTCAGGGAGCCTCCACGATTGAAGTTTACCAAACCAGTATCGATGCTGCGACCAACAAAATTTACGCAGCGACAGAGGTAGGATTATTGGAAGCAGACCTCAGCTCACAGTTGATATTCTTCAACAATTGGCAGCCGACAGCCGGTCACCCAGCTTCGCGTACTACAGGCGTAACGCAGTTTGCCAATAGAATTTTCTCCATTGTAGAAACACCGGCAGACCCTGTGGTTTTGGTGGGTGAAAACAACGACTGGACACCCTTACCACAGCAAAATGCAGGCAATGTCTTTCAAGTAGACGCCACAGGCATTGGGCTATTAGTGGTTAGTTCTTTCAATGTATCTTTTTACAACGAAAATCTCGAACTTACGAGAAACATTACCCGAGGGTATTGGGGCATGCCTGAAACGTTTGTTCCAAGGCGAGCCATTGTGGATTTAGATACGCAGTTTGACGATGTGTATATAGCTGACGCCGACAATGGATTGATTCGCAATTGGAATGAGCTCAACACCGACGTATTTGCGCCGAGAGGCCCGAATACTAGTTCCGTCTTTCAAATGGCTGCCGAAGATGGCAAACTCGTTGTTGCTCCGGGGGCGATTAACGAACTGTGGGGCAACACTTTTAACAACGATGGCATTTCCTTTTTAGAAAGTTTTGATTGGACTTCCATTACTGGCGATGAATTACCCAATATTAGGGATATTATTTCTGTTGCCATAGACCCCAATGACCCCGAAAAAGTGTATGCAGCCGCTTGGGGTTTTGGCGTACTAGAGTTTCAAAATAAAAACTTTGTACGCTTGTGGAATGGAGAAAACACCAACGGCATTATAAAACCCATACCCAACACGCAAACTGATTTTAGAGTTGGTGGATTGAGTTTTGATTTAGAAGGCAACCTTTGGCTAGGCAACTCACTAACCAACGCGCCTTTACTGGTCAAACGCACCAACAATTCCTGGGAAGAATATAGTTTTGGATCTTTGGCCGACAATAGTACAGGCATTCAAAAGGTATTGGCGCTTCGCGGAGGGTATAAAATGGTTCAAACTCGGGGTGCTGGGCTATTGATACATTCTACAGAATCGCAAAATGGTCGGGTTTTGCGCTTGCTTTCAGGTGAGGGCAATGGCAATTTACCATCCAACACCGTAAACACCTTTGCAGAAGACCTCAACGGCGAAGCTTGGATAGGAACGGCATCGGGATTAGTGATTCTCTTTTCGCCAGAATCCATTTTCGACCCCAACCGCAGTATAGACGCCCAGCCTGCTTTGATACAGGTAGAAGGCACCTTTGAACGACTATTAGGCTCAGAGAATATCACGGCCATTGCAGTAGATGGCGCTAACAAAAAGTGGATTGGCACAGCGAATTCAGGAGTATTCTATATCTCCGCAGATGGTGCCGAAATTATTTACAACTTCAATGAACAAAATAGCCCTTTATTTTCCAATAACATTGTAGACATTGCCATAGACCAAGAAAGCGGAGAAGTATTTTTCGGAACAGCAAGAGGCATTATTTCTTTCCGAGGAGCAGCTACCCGTGGTGGCACTACCTTTGAAAATGTGTACGCCTATCCCAATCCGGTGCGCCCCGATTACGATGGGCCAATCGCCATACGAGGACTGTTGACCAATGCCCAAGTTAAAATTACGGACGTAACTGGAAATATTGTTTTTGAAACCCGCGCTGAGGGCGGCCAAGCATCGTGGAACGGTCGGAATTTTAGCGGCAAAAAGGTGGCTAGTGGCGTTTATCTCGCTTTGCTCACCAATGATGATGGTTCGCAAACTGAAGTAACTAAAATACTCATTGTTAGGTGAAAACCCAACTCTTTAGCGAGCAAATTGTCGTGTTGAGCAAATTGCCATACAGCGACAATTCCGCCATTTTACGTTGCTACTCCAATGTACATGGAGCCAAAGCTTTTATTATTTCCACATCAAAAAAAGGTGCTGTAAAACCCGCAATGGCTTTGCCGCTGTCTATCCTCAATATCATTACTGCTACCCAAGGAGGTAATAAGCTAGCCCGCATTAAAGAAGCCCAACTCGCACAACACAGTCCTGGGGCTTTGGGCAATCCCATCAAAACTGCTTTGACCTTTTTCACCACAGAAGTGCTTGAAAACCTCATTCGGGAAGAGTTTGAAAACGAGACCCTGTACGCCTTTATCACCCGTCAAATTCAAACCATTTCAGATAACAGCATGCCGCCGGCAGCATTTCCCTTGACTTTTATCATTGGCGTAATTGAACAGTTGGGATTTCTACCCCAAACCTCCAACTATCAACCCAATAGTTACTTCGATATGCGCGAGGGGCAATTCTGTCAATCCCTACCCTTCCACCCGGAGGTCATCGACAAAAAGACAAGTGAACATTGGTATGTTTTGCTTAATGGCTATCAACAAGGCTATTTACCCGAATTGTCGAGGGCCATGAGAAATGAACTACTGGATAGTTGCATGCGGTTTCTGACCATTCACAACGATCATTTCCGCAAACTAAAAAGCCTTAGCGTAATTCGAGAGGTGTTGTAATCTAATCAGAACAAATAACACTTATATTTACCGTTCCAAAAAAAACCAATAAAGCACAAACACATGGTGAAATTCCTACCCCTTTTTGCACTTGTTTTTCTTCTACCAACATACAATCTCACTGGGCAGCATCTACACGATGAAAAATGTGGGTTCACACATATTTTAGAGCAACGCGAGAAAAAACTCCCTGGGTTTTTAAATGCTGTGGAACAAACACACCAACAGGCTTTGCAACAGTATGCAGCCTTTGCGGCACGGCAATTTAAAAACGATACGGTTTACAGGATTCCCGTTGTTGTTCATGTAGTGTATAACCCCAACAACCCCACGGCCAATTTATCCGACGAATTGGTTAAGGAACAAATTCGCGTGCTCAATGAAGACTTTAACAGAACCAACTCGGACACAGGGAATTTACGCGCTATCTACCAAGACCGCGCAGGCCGCTTACCCATAGAGTTTTACTTAGCTGAAATTGACCCCAACGGGAACCCAACAACAGGCATCAATCGAGTTACCACTACACGCCAATCCTTTTTAGTCCCTCCTTTTGACGACCTCGATTTGGTCAAGCGCAGCGCATCAGGTGGCGTTGATGCTTGGGATACAAGACGCTATTTAAATATTTGGAGTTGTAACCTCAGTTTTTTGGGGATTGATGCACTTCTAGGGTTTGCTTATCCGCCTGTTGGTGCTGCGTTTTGGCCTGAAGAATTTTTCCTTGCCGACCCATTGCAGGGCGTTGTTATCAATTACAAAGTATTTGGCCCCAACAACCCTGCGGCTACAGGCCCCTTGAGCCCCTATACAAGCGGGCGCACCGGCACCCATGAAGTGGGTCACTTTTTAGGATTACGCCATATTTGGGGCGATGGCGATTGCTCAGAGGACGATGGACTCGCTGATACACCTGACCAAAACAACAACTCCACCGACTGCGCTATCGAACGCAATAGCTGCCTACCGGCGGAAACACCAGATTTGTACGAAAATTACATGGACTACTCTACAGACGCCTGCCAAAACATGTTTACCCAACAACAGGTTGACCTCATGCTTTTCAATTTATTAGAAAATAGAACCGGACTTGCCGAACTGCGGGTATTAGGCACAACCGACTTTGCCATAGAAATGTATCCCATACCAGCTGGTGATGAGCTTACATTAGTCATCAACACCAAAAGCAAAGGGATTGGAAGCGTTAAAATTTACAACCTCATTGGGCAATTGGTCAGCGAAACAATCTTGGAAATAGACAACCTCACCACAGCCACTATTTCAACCACTCAGTTGTCGGCTGGCCCTTATTTTGTACAAATAGACTTCGGTGAGTTTCAAGAAAGGAAGAAGATAATGGTTGCTCGGTCTTAGGGGCTTTTTGGTAAACAATGCTGCCAATGGAAAGGTTATTGAGGCGGATAAATAACACACAGGATTCATGCTTACTATTGCTTGGTCTCCCGCTTACCACCATCCTTTGCCTCAAAACCATCGCTTTCCGATGGAAAAGTATAGTTTGCTGCCGCAGCAGTTGTTGTACGAAGGCACTGTAACGCAACAAAACTTTTTTGAGCCACAACCCGCTTCTGAGTCACAGATACTGGCGGTACACCATGCAAATTATTGGCAAAAGCTACAACAACTAAGCCTGAGTAAGCAAGAGATCCGCCGAACAGGATTCCCCCTTTCAAACGCTTTGGTCAAACGAGAAGTCTTGATTGCCGGAGGTACTGTATCCAATGCCTTTCGGGCTTTAGACCACGGCTGCAGTTTTAACATAGCCGGCGGCACACACCACGCATATGCCGATAGAGGCGAAGGTTTTTGTTTGCTCAACGATATCGCCATCGCCGCCACGGCATTGCTCCAACGTTCTTCTATCAACCAAATTTTAATCGTCGATCTTGACGTACACCAAGGCAATGGCACCGCAAAAATCTTTGAACACCATAGTGCTGTTTACACCTTTAGCATGCACGGACAAAACAACTATCCCTTGCATAAAGAGCAATCAAATAAAGACGTTCCGCTTCCTGATGGCATTAGCGACAAGGATTACTTAAAGCTGCTCGATTACCACCTAAAGTCCACATTAGATGAGGTTGCCCCTGATTTCATTTTCTTTTTGGCAGGGGTAGACGTATTGGCCTCCGACAAACTCGGTCGCTTGGGCTTGACCCACGCCGGTTGCAAAGCACGCGACGCTTTGGTATTTGAAACCTGCTATAAAAATCAAGTACCCATAGCTGTGTCTATGGGTGGAGGGTATTCGCCAAAGATCAGCGAAATAATTGAAGCGCATGCGAATACCTATCGGGTAGCGGCTCATTATTATGATTAAGGAGGGAGAAGTTTACGGCGTTTCCCGAGTGGTTTATGCTTGATGGCTCACCACGGCGTTCACGGTGAGCACTGGGTGACACGGGGAA
>JAIULY010000039.1 GCA_022565875.1 Schleiferiaceae bacterium
AAACGCTCAATGCTCAATGCTTAACGCAAAACGCTCAATGCTCAATGCGAAATGCTGCATTTGAAAGCGGCCAGTTCTCGTTTACCCTCCAACCACTATTTATTGCGATGATTGCGCCAAGCGTAAAGCCAACAACAAATACCTCCACAAGCTGCGCACCCCTTATTTCAGCAACCTTACCTGCGCTAACGCCACTTTTCCAAGGCACTGCAAAACCAACCCCTTTTTTTAATACCTTCGCGGCGGCTCAAAAAGCCACAAGACCCGACGGACAGCTGAGAGTTACATTCCGATTAGCCGTTCACTTAATGTTTTATTCAATCATCACAATCCAATGATTCAGCTTATACTTTTTGGCCCTCCGGGTGCAGGAAAAGGCACTCAATCGACTTTTTTAGTTGAGAAATACAATTTAGTACACCTTTCAACAGGTGATATTTTTCGTTACAATATCAAAAACGAAACACCGCTTGGGAAACTAGCGAAGACGTATATGGACGAAGGTAAGCTCGTGCCAGATGACGTCACGATTCAAATGCTGGAATCCGAAGTAAACAAGCATCAAAACCCTGAGGGGTTCATTTTTGACGGATTTCCGCGAACTGCTTCGCAAGCTGCGGCTCTCGATGCATTTCTAGCATCTAAAAATAGTGGTATTTCAGCCTTGGTGGCGTTGGAAGTGCCCGAAGATGAACTCAAAATCCGCTTGGCAGAGCGCGCCAAAACATCAGGTCGTGCCGACGATGCCAAACCGGAAGTTATCCAAAACCGCATTGACGTTTATAAAAACGAAACAACGCCGGTAATGGATCATTACAAAAAACAAGATAAATTCATTAGTGTTTCTGGTGTGGGTTCCATTCCAGAAATCACAGATCGTTTGACTCAAGTGATTGACTCATTGCGATAACCAAGTACCCGCATTATGGCGCAAAACAATTTCGTTGATTACGTAAAAATTCATGCTACCTCTGGTAAAGGGGGCGCAGGTTCGGTGCATTTGCACCGTGCAAAGTACATCCCCAAAGGTGGCCCTGATGGTGGTGATGGCGGCCGTGGTGGCCATGTTATCCTTCGCGGGAATGCGCAAATGTGGACATTGCTCCACCTCAAGTATCGCAAACACGTAAAAGCAACTCCCGGAGCCAATGGCGCCAAAAACGACATGACCGGTAAAAGTGGCCAAGATGAATACCTAGATGTTCCATTGGGAACCGTAGTGAAAGATCCTGAAACTATGGAAGTCCTTTTCGAAATCACTGATGACGGAGAGGAGAAAATCTTGATGCGCGGTGGTCGCGGTGGTTTGGGGAATACCAATTTTAAGTCGTCAACCAATCAAACACCCCGATACGCTCAACCGGGCGAGGAAGGGCAGGAGGGATGGCGTATCTTGGAACTCAAGGTGCTCGCTGATGTGGGATTGGTCGGTTTTCCCAACGCCGGAAAATCTACGCTGCTTTCGGTGCTCTCTGCTGCAAAACCAGAGATTGCTGACTATCCTTTTACCACATTGGTACCCAATTTAGGTATTGTTTCGTATCGCGATTATCGCTCTTTTGTAATGGCGGACATCCCCGGCATTATCGAAGGGGCAAGTGAAGGCAAAGGCCTCGGACATCGCTTTTTGAAGCACATCGAACGCAACGCATTGCTGTTGTTCCTCATTCCAGCAGATACGGATGACATTGTTGCCGAATACACCATTCTAAGCAATGAACTCGACAAGTTTAATGACGAGTTGAAACACAAAAAACGCTTGATTGCTATTTCAAAAGCAGATTTACTAGACGACGAATTGCGGACGGAAATCGCCAAAACACTGCCAAAAGATTGGAATTGGAGCTTCTTCTCTTCTGTCTCAGGCTACGGGTTGCAAGAGTTGAAAGACAAACTGTGGACAGCCCTGAACGAAGACGATGAGGAAACCGTTCCCAGTACTGAAGGGTAAGGCAACGACATATGGGGATCGGGATTGCCCGTAATGAAGCCGCATTTTGGGCATGTAAAAATGAGTGTAGCGAAAGATTTTGTCTATGAATCAGTTGATCGAACTAGATAAAAAATTGTTTTTGTGGCTGAATCAAAGTAGTCCGGAAGCGCTAGATTTTTTATGGATAGCTTTTTCTGATAAGTTTATCTGGATTCCGTTGTACGGCCTCTTGCTATATCTGATTTTCAAGCAATCAGATGGGCGGGGTTTCTTAATCGCATTAGCTTGCATTGGGCTTTGCGTATTGCTTACCGATCAATTGTCAGTGCATCTGTTCAAGAATCAGTTTTTGCGGTTGCGCCCTTGCCACAATGAAAGCTTACAAGACCTCCTGCGGTTACCAACCGGCAGATGCGGGGGCAAATACGGTTTTGTGTCTTCGCATGCCGCTAACGCCTTTGGCATTGCCACGATCGTGCGAGGTATTTTGATGCACACCTATCCAAAAGGGATGACTTTACTCCTCGTATGGGCGGCATTGGTTGCCTTGAGTCGGGTTTTTCTTGGGGTACACTTCCCTGCAGATATTGCTGTTGGTGCCCTTTTGGGAATGGTCACCGGACAATTTGTGTTACTGATTTTCAATAAATCTAAAGAACCTGTAAATGATTATATATAACGTCACTGTAAATATCGACGACAGTATCCGCGAAGAATGGATTGCTTGGATGAAAGATGTCCATATCCCCGCGGTAATGGAAACAGGTATGTTTATCAATAACCGATTTTGCAAGGTATTGGTAGAAGAGGAGTCGGGAACAACGTACTCCATACAGTATCAACTAAAAGACATGGAGGCGTTTCAGTTGTACCAAGAACTTTACGCCGCACAGCTGCAAAAAGAACACAAGGAAAAGTACGAGGGACGTTTTGTGGCGTTTCGTACTTTGCTCGAGCAAATCGACGAAACGCATTACACCAAATAGCACAATGGAGCAGCCATTCGCGCATCTCAAAGTGGTAGAATTGGCCAGTGTACTTGCAGGACCTGCCGTGGGTTTGTTTTTTGCGGAGCTTGGCGCTAATGTGCTCAAGGTGGAGAATAGAAAAACCGGAGGCGATGTTACTCGGTCGTGGCGCTTGCCCAATGAGAAAGTAGCACAAAATCAATCGGCTTACTTCAGTGCCGTAAATGCTGGTAAAACACATCTTTTTTTGGATGTAGCCACACCAACTGATTTTTCTAAATTATTAGACGAACTGGCTGATGCTGATGTTTTAATCGTGAACTTTAAAGCCGGTGATGCCGAGAAATTTGGACTTACCTGGGAGTTTTTGCATGACAAATTTCCACGACTCATTTTAGCGACCCTACAAGGTTTTGAGAGCAATCCCGAACGCGTGGCTTATGACGTGGTAGTGCAAGCAGAAACAGGCTACATGTCTATGAACGGAACAAGCGATAGCGGACCACTGAAAATGCCGGTAGCCCTTATGGATGTAATGGCTGCGCACCAATTGAAGCAAGGTGTTCTCACGGCGTTGTACAAAAGAGATGTGGTAACGCAAAAAGGCAGTTGGGTAATTAGTTCTTTAGAACGCGCCGGCATCACCAATCTCGTCAATCAAGCCTCTAATTATTTGATGGCCGGTCACATCCCTGAACGCATGGGGTCTTTGCATCCCAATATTGCGCCTTATGGAGATACTTTTGCGTGTCAAGACAAACGGCATATTGTATTGGCCGTTGGCAGCGATGCCCAATTTGCGAAGTTGTGTCACGTGTTGGGACATGCCG
Source organism: Schleiferiaceae bacterium (assembly GCA_022565875.1). Lineage (GTDB taxonomy): Bacteria > Bacteroidota > Bacteroidia > Flavobacteriales > Schleiferiaceae > JAIULY01. Next base: position 3,732 of record JAIULY010000039.1, read on the forward strand.
ATTTAGCCAAAGACAGTCAGCTTCAAACCAATGTCCAACGTGTGAAAAACCGCGAGTATCTCAACGAGCAACTTGCGCCTTTGTTTTTGCAACATCCAATGGCTGCTATTTTAGAAAGTTGTATCGCGTCCAACATTCCTGCCGGCGCTATTAAATCGCTGGATGAAGTCTTTGCAGATCCTTTTGCACAATCCTTGGTCTGGGAAACCCACCAAAACGGCGTAACCAGCAAACGCGTGCGCACCGCAGGTTTTGTGTCCGGCGACTGAGTCACGCCGCTTCCAAAGGACGAATCGTATTTCATAACGGATTTCGTAGCGGCGGGTCTTGTCCCCGACGGACTTTGGAAACGAATCGTTATTCATTCCGTGATTTTGATTCCTAATTAACAATGAGTTACTCCTATTTCAAACATCCAATAAACGTCGATTTTGACTAAAATCATCCTTTTTAGAGAGCGTTTAATGGTGTATATATAAAATCAAAATTTTGTATTTTCAAAATTCAAGCCGTGCATTTTCAAAATACAACTTGTGTTTTTTCAAAATAGCTGTTATATTTGTGTCTCAAACTCCAATAATTATGTATGCAAATCGCACTATTAAAAAGCAGGCTCAGCTTCTAAAAAACCATTATCCCATTTTGGCTATAACGGGTCCTAGACAATCGGGGAAAACGACCTTTCTTAAACATGAATTTCCAGATTACACCTATGTGAGCCTAGAAGATTTAGACAATCGGGCGTTTGCAGTAACAGACCCTAAAGGTTTTTTGAAACAGTTTGATTCCTATGTTATTTTGGATGAGGTGCAGCGCGCTCCTGATTTATTTTCTTTTCTTCAATCAAAAGTTGATGAAGATAACATTATGGGACAGTATGTGCTTTCAGGTTCTCAGAATTTTCAATTGATGGAAGGTATTTCACAGAGTTTGGCGGGCAGAGTTGCCTTGCTAAAGTTGTTGCCTTTTGATTTTGGAGAGTTGCTTGCAGCAAACTACCTCGCCGAGGACTATGCAGTTAACTTACAAAGAGGATTTTACCCTGCTTTGTTTCAACGTGAAATTCCTTCTGCAATATTTTATGAAAATTATATTGAAACCTATGTTATGCGGGATTTGTCAGAGATTATAAATGTTAAAGATTTGCGACAGTTTCGAAATTTTTTATTTTTATGTGCTGCTAGAGTAGGGCAGCTTTTAAATCTCAATTCCTTAGCCAATGAATGTGGCATTTCTCAGCCAACAGCAAAGGCTTGGGTATCTGTGCTAGAAACCAGCTATATAGCCTATACTCTCAAGCCTTATTATGTTAATTTTAACAAGCGTATTACAAAAAGCCCCAAACTTTATTTTTATGATACGGGGTTGCTGTGTCATTTATTAAAAATACGTGATGCAAGTGAAGTAAAAACGTTTTACTTAAAAGGAAACCTTTTTGAAAATTTTGTAATAAATGAGTATATCAAGCAAAATAACCACAATAATTTAATGTATAATCTTTGGTTTTGGCGAGATGCAGCGGGACACGAGGTTGATTTGATTTGGCAAGGTTCAACTAAGCTTAATATGGTCGAAATAAAAGCGTCTGAAACCATTATGCCCAAAATGTTCAAAGGCCTTGATTATTTTGAAAAACTTGCTCCTGAAGTGATTAATAGCAAAACGCTTGTACATACAGGCAGTTTTAATCAACAAAGAACGGCAGGAGAAGTACAAAGCTGGAAGCAAATAAATTTTAATCAGTCTCGGTAAACGAATCGCATTTCATAACGGATTTCGTAGCGGTGGGGCTTGTCCCCGCCGGATTTGGTACACGAATCGTTATTCATTCTACGCATATTTTCATACGGTTTGGGAGTTTGGGGGTTAGGAAGTTAGGCGCGGTGTTATCGGCGACTCACTTGTGTTATTCATTTCACGCTCTTTTTGGTTTCACAGAGCGCACGGAGAAGGCACGGAGTGACACTGAGAACAAAAAAACACATATTCCCCGCGTCACACCGTGTTCCCCGCGTCCGCCGTGGTGAACCAAAAGGCATAAACCCCTCGCGAAAACGCCGCTTCCCTACCCAACCTCTAAACCAAGGTCAGCGCCAGCCGCCCTGTCTAAACCCAAACAGCAGGCGACCTAGCCAGCTGCGCTAAACCCAAGTGCGAAGCGCGTCCAAACCAATCGAAAAAAATTAAAACTTTCACCTTAGCTTTGTAGCCAAATTAATTGCTATTGGAACCGATTTTTATTATAGGAGCAGGCGGCTTAGGTCGAGAAGTACTCGCGCTCATCCGTAGCCAAAGTCATGGCATGGAGATAGGTGAGCCCACGGCATTTATCGATGATGCTGTGCCCGTTGGAACAGAAGTCGATGGCTTGGAAGTAGTCGGCGGTTTAGAAGTTTTGGCACAGTATGAAGGTGCGTCTCTCATTATTGCCGTTGGAAAGGGCGACACGAGAAAAGCGATTGTAGACAAATTGGATACCTCGCGTTTTGATTTTCCAAACGTGATACATACATCTGTGATTTTTGATGCCCCCCACCGCACAACATTGGGAAAGGGAAATATCATTATGGCTGGTAATATTTTAACAACTAACATTACCGTAGGTGACTTTTGCCTATTCAATCTAGGCTGCACCATTGGCCATGATGCTGTGTTTGGCAATTTCTGTACACTAATGCACCAAGTGAAAGTATCTGGTGGCGCAAACATGGGGAATACCTGTTTTGTTGGAACAGGAGCCGCATTAATTAAAGCCAATACAATTGGAGATAACGTTACGATTGCCGCGGGGAGGGTAGTCGATTTTGATATTGAGTCGAACACTAACCTTCAAGATTAGGGGTCTTGTTCTAATTTACCTTTTTTATGAAAGCTCCTCCTTACCGCATCTTTTTATCACCGCCTTTTTTGACAGGTGCAGAAACGGCTGCCATGAATGCCGTTATGGACTCCAATTGGCTGGCGCCTGTTGGACCTGCCCTCACAACTTTTGAGGAAGATTTGTGTCGCTATACCAAAGCGCCTCACGCAGTAGCCCTTCAATCGGGGTCTGCCGCTTTGCATCTAAGTATGGTGTTATTGGGGGTAGGCCCTGGCGATGAGGTTTTTGTGAGTACCTACACCCACAACGCAACGGTAAATTGCATTATTTATCAAGGGGCAAAGCCAGTGTTTATTGATGCCAATCCAGGCTCTTGGAATTTGGATATTACTATTTTGGAAGCGGCATTGGAAGAACGTGCCGCACGCAAGAAGTTGCCGAAAGCCATTATTGTGGTGCACCTTTACGGAAATCCTGTGGATATGGATCGCGTAATGGCATTGGCAAAATCCTACAAAATACCTGTAGTAGAGGACGCCGCCGAAGCATTGGGAAGCACCTTAAACGGTCAAGCGCTCGGTACTTTTGGTGATTTGGGGGTGTTGTCATTTAATGGCAACAAAATAATTACCACCACAGGGGGCGGGGCGCTATTGACATCCAATGCCGAAATGGCTAAAAAAGCCCTGTTCTTAGCAACTCAAGCTCGCGATGAGGCACCTTATTTTCAGCACAGTACCATTGGGTACAATTATCGACTCTCAAACCTTTTAGCGGCTTTCGGCAGCGCACAACTTACCAAAATCGACGATTTTATTGCCAAACGGCAATTGAATTTTCAATTGTACAGTTTCTTTTTTAAAAGAATGGAAGAGGAGTTGGGGTATCCTGTTGTGCAAGCGCAATACCTTATAGATGGTGCCTCCTCCAATCACTGGTTGAGTTGTTTTGTTTTTCATTTTCCGTCGCTAGCGGAGCAGGTTATTGCAGCACTTGAAAAGGCGGGCATTGAGGCGCGATACACTTGGAAGCCAATGCACTTACAGCCTGTTTTTGAATCGTACGAGTTCATTGGTGTTGGCGTTGCAGACCATCTTTTCGAGTCAGGGGTATGTTTGCCTTCTGGTTTTCAGTTGACACACCTAGAGCATCATGAAATTTGCACCATCATCAAAAAGGTTTTGCTAGAAAATCTTTAACGGTTGTACCAAATAGCAGCATCAAGAATGGGCGCAGAGAGTTGGTGTATTGGGGTAATGTTGCCTGTGTTTGGGTGAATACGCACCAGGCTTGTGCCAATGGCGGCAACCAAAACATCCTCAACACGATCCCAAAACAAGGTGGTTCCATTGAAGTTATCGCTGGCCAAAAGGGTGAAGTTTTGCGTTTGTGTGGTCCATCTAAAAAGGCCTTGGTTGGTTAGGGCAAACACTTGATTTCCTGAGGGGTCTGTAGCTAATTGTTGCACAACGGTTGTGGTAGCCGTGGCGTTTTGAAAAGTCATAGGACTCAAAGCTCCAGTTGTGAAATGATATTGTACCAATTGCGTATTGCCCTGTGCGTTTCGAATGGCGGCAATACTTGTGGTGGCGTTCTGTTGCATGAGTGCGGTTACAGTGCCAGAGTAATTGGCTTCTCCAATAACACCACCCGCCGATTTGTCTAATGTTAGCAACCGGCCAGAATTACCAGATTGTTCTCTGCCGGCAACCACCACAAATTGCGTCCTACCTGTAATTTGTTGTGCAAGTAAATTGTAAGGCAATTGAATGGAAAACACGCTAGTACCATTTTCGCTGAGCCGAATCAATCGCCCGTCGTAGAGGCCTATCCAAATTTCATTTTCGAATGCGCTACCAGCCAGGAATGTAGCTACCCCACCACTAGTAAGCGCGTTCACTTGCCAGGTGGGATTCCCTAAAGGCAATTGAAACCCCAATACATTTCCAGCCTGAGCAGGAATTAGTGCAACTTGTTGTGACAAACCATTAAACACCACCTTGCGCAAATCTAAATTGCCTTGGTACAAAACTCGTGGATCTGGTGTGGTGTCGAGCATTAATAAGCGTGTGTCAAAGGCTTGGCCAATCGCCACAGCGTACCCAAGTTTTGTAAGGGGGCGTTGTTGCAAAGTGACTTCTTGCCAAGCACTCGTTTGTTCGTCGTTGTTGGCTGCACGAACGCGCAAATAGTACTTTCCGGGGGGGAGTGTTGGATTAGAAATAATGAGCTCCGCATCAAATTGAACGGTAGTACCCGTCACCGGAATCACAGCACTCACTCCCGCACTGATATAATTTTCATCTACCAAAGCAACAGATATACTTCGCAATTCTGGATCACTCACACGCGCCCGCACGATTACCGTATCGGGTACAGTGACAAAAATTCGGGTACTTGGGGAGAGGATTTCAATTTCAGGTAGTCGAACGGGGTCTTTTTTGCAGCTTGTTTGGCTAATGGCAACAATTCCAAACAGCAACGGGATCCATGGAAAAACGCTTTTTATCATGCACCTAAATTATGAAAAATTTACCAATTTGCTGCGGCGAAATGTATACCTTTGAAGCATGGAGAATGTTCAGCAAGAAACAAGAAAAAAAGACAATAAGTCAAAGAGTATCATTAATTTAGATCAAGGTCGCATTCCGCCTCAAGCTGTAGATCTAGAAGAGGCTGTGCTCGGTGCATTGTTGATTGACAATGCCGCCATCAACCATATTGTAGACATTTTGGAGCCTGAGAGCTTCTACAAAGACAAGCATCGGTTCATTTACGAAGCCATTAAGGAACTCTTTAATAAACCAGAGCCCATCGATATTTTGAGTGTGTCTGAACAGCTCAAAAGAAATGGCAAATGGGAAGAAGCTGGAGGGGATTACTACCTAGTGCAACTGTCGCAACGCGTATCCTCGAGCGCACATGCCGAGTACCATTCGCGCATTATCATTCAAAAACACATCCAAAGAGAGCTGATTCGGGTGTCGAGCGAAATCATCAAAGATTCATACGATGAAACAAAGGATGTCTTTGATTTATTGGACGAGTCCGAGCAGAAGCTGTTCGCTATTGCTGACGGCAACCTCAAAAAGAAATACGAATCTGCACAAGATTTGATTACTCAAGCGATCAAGCGCATTGAAGAAATCAGCAAAAAGGATGGGTTGAGTGGCGTGCCCTCAGGTTTTCGCGATTTGGACAAGCTAACCAGTGGTTGGCAACAATCGGATCTCGTGATTTTGGCCGCCAGACCGGGTATGGGAAAAACGGCCTTTGTACTTTCCATGGCCCGACAAATGGCCATACGCCACAATGCTGGTGTTGCGGTCTTTTCTTTGGAGATGAGCTCGGTGCAGTTAATTATGCGGATGATTTCTAGCGAAACGGAGTTGGAGTCAGAAAAGCTGCGAAAAGGTAACCTAACTCCCCACGAATGGCATCAATTAGTAACCAAAGTAAAAGACTTAGAAAACGCACCTATTTATATTGACGATACCCCGTCAATCTCTGTTTTTGACTTGCGTGCAAAATGTCGACGATTAGTAGAAACGCATGGCGTGAAAATCATTGTGATTGATTACTTGCAACTAATGACCGCCGGGGGTTCCAAATCAGGGGGCAACCGCGAACAAGAAATCAGTATTATTTCGCGTTCTTTGAAGAGTATTGCCAAAGAACTCAACGTACCGGTGATTGCACTTTCACAGTTGAGTCGTGAGGTGGAAAAACGCGGAGGCTCGAAGCGCCCCATGCTTTCCGATCTTCGAGAATCAGGTGCTATCGAACAAGATGCGGATATCGTTTCCTTTATTTATAGGCCTGAATACTATGGTTTTGAGGAGTGGGATGTAGATGGCACACCGTGTAAGGCTCAAGCAGAACTCATTGTTGCCAAACATAGAAACGGTAGCTTAGACAATATCCGATTGAAATTTGAAGGCGCTTTAGCGCGCTTCTCTGATTTGGAATTGGATGAAATGACCGGCAATACTTTTGAATCAAAATTAAATGAAACAAGCAGCTTTGGAGAACAAGACCCTTACATGCGAAATGACTTTAGCAACCTTACCCCCGATGAACCAGATTTTTAAGGGGTACCTTGTGGTAACACTCCTGCTTGTGTCGATGGTCTCGGCCTTTGCAGGCAATATCCTGGTTCCCATGGATGATAAAGGGCAGAAAAATCACTTAAAGGCCTATGGTATCGCCTATTGGGTGCTTGCGCAAGATTTAGAAATTCAATGGTTGCTCAACTATCGAGGTGGTAGCTTTTTGCTGCCCGACAATGACAGAATAGCCCAAGAATGCCTCGTGCGAGGCGTGAGTTTTGAACGCATAAACGAGGCGGCCACCGGGCAAATCCTCAAGCATATTTCCAGTCCAGCGGTAAATATGGAAGCCGTTAAATTAGAGAAAGCACCAAAAGTAGCCGTGTATTCCCCAAAAGGAAATCAACCTTGGGATGATGCCGTAACACTGGTATTGACCTACGCCGAAATCCCTTATGATCGCATTTATGACAAAGAAGTGTTAAGCGACGTGTTGCCACTTTACGATTGGTTGCACTTGCATCATGAAGATTTCACTGGGCAGTACGGGAAGTTTTATTCAGCTTTTAAAAATGCACCTTGGTACATCGAACAAAAGCAAGAGGCAGAACGCGAGGCCAAAGCCATGGGTTTTCAAAAAGTTTCGCAGAAAAAATTAGCCGTGGCTAAGAAAATCCAAGAATTTGTAGCTGGCGGCGGATTTATGTTTGCCATGTGCTCGGCTACAGATACTTATGATATCGCCCTGAGCGCCGAGGGGTTGGATATTTGTGAACCTATGTTTGACGGCGACGGTACAACCCCCAACTACAACAACAAACTCAATTACGATAAAACCTTTGCGTTTAAGAACTTTAGATTGGTAACAAATCCAAATGAATACGAGTTTTCAGATATTGATATGACCAACAAGCGCAATGTGCCTCAAGAACGCGACTTGTTTACGCTATTTGATTTCTCTGCCAAATGGGATTGGGTGCCCACTATGCTCAACCAAAACCACACACGTGTGGTAAAAGGATTCATGGGGCAAACCACCGCCTTCGACAAAAAACTCATCAAATCAGATGTGCTGATTCTCGGTGAAATGAAATCCATAGGAGAGGCGCGGTATATTCATGGCGAATTTGGACAGGGAACGTGGACCTTTTACGGCGGTCACGACCCCGAAGATTACCAACACCGCGTGGGAGATCCACCTACAGAACTCGATCTGCACCCCAACTCACCCGGCTATCGTCTGATTTTGAATAATATTTTGTTTCCAGCAGCAAAGAAAGAGAAGCAAAAAACCTAGCGATTTCCCATCACTATTGCTGATGTAGCAGCCAGCTAATGGAGTATGTGTTACATAAAAAAAGCGCCTTCGAATAGAAGTGCGCTTTTTTTAGGAAGACTATTGACCTTAGTTCTATGGCGTCATAGTAGTGTACTCGGTGATTTTGAAGTACGTCTCTATTTCTTCCAATGTCATTTCTTTTAACGTCTCGTGGTTTTTAAACAAACCGTCGATCAAGATGACTTTGTATTCGATTTGGAATAATGGTGGCTCTGTGAAGTTGTCAGATTCTCTTACCCAAAAATCGATTTCACCTAAACGCAGCGTGTAATCATAAATCGTTTGAAAACCATTTTGATTGTCGATGTTGGGAAGTGGCAATTGCATCGATCCATCAAACATGTATACCAAGGTAGCACCGTCTTCAAAAATAATATCATCCAACTCGGGCAATGCAAAGGGAGCATAAAATCCATAGTTGGGATTTCCTGGGACACCATTCTCTATCCAATCATTTGGATTGACAAAATAGTTAAAGGCGAAAACATTGGCATTGCCATCGAATCCTCTTGGGCCGGGAGCGCCAGGAGGGCCTACAGGACCTCTACAGGCCGAAAAAATTACCGAAACTCCAAAAAGCAAAAGTGCTATTTTCTTCATGGGATGTGTTGTTTAATGAATTAATGAATTGTTTTTTTGATGTAAACCTGTTCAATGCCGCTACGGGTCATTGGTTTCCGTGCTTCCCAAAAACGAGGCCAAGGTATCAATTAATGCAAGAAATTTTTAAGAATTTGCAAAAAAATGATTGTGTGGCATCAAATACTCAAATATAGTGGTTTGTATTGACCAAGCAGCCGTATTTTTTATCGTTTGAAATTGAAATAGCATCTCAGAAAAGCACGGCAAGAACAAAAGCGCAAAAACATAAAAGCAATTCTAAACAACAAAGCGATTTGGGTGGTTAAGCTGCCGAGATTTGCTTTTCTTTGCACGCGAAAATAAACGTGTCGAGAACGTGCCTTGAAAAAGGTTTGTTCCCACAACAAAAACACAACATGTCGGTGTTGAGAAAGGAGAACCATTTAAGCCAATCGTCATTTGGCGCACTCGTCACTACCGACAGATTATTAAAATCTAAAAACACAAAAATGAAAACAACTGCTTTAACAGCTGTACACGAATCGCTTGGCGCTAAAATGATACCCTTTGCCGGATACAACATGCCGGTGAGTTATGAGGGTTTAATAGCGGAACATCACTGCGTCCGCAACGGTGTGGGCGTTTTTGATGTGTCCCACATGGGTGAGTTTATGGTAAAGGGAAAAGGCGCCCTAGATTTGATTCAATGGATTAGCTCCAACGATGCCAGCAAACTGACGCCAGGAAAGGTGCAGTACAGCTGCATGCCCAACGCCACAGGTGGTGTTGTCGACGATTTGTTGATTTATTGTCTTGCGGAAGATGCGTTTCTTTTGGTTGTCAATGCCTCAAATATTGAGAAAGATTGGAATTGGATTCAATCCCAAAATCGTTTTGATGCTGTTTTGGAGGATATCTCAGAAAACACCTCTTTACTCGCCGTTCAAGGGCCAAAAGCTATTGCAGCATTGCAATCGCTCACCGATCTGAATTTGGCTGATATGAAGTATTACACATTTGACAAGGGTGTTTTTGCGGGCATACCCAATGTCATCGTCTCTGCAACGGGTTATACCGGTAGCGGTGGTTTTGAGATTTATGTGGATAATGCCTCAGCCAAAGAAGTTTGGGATGCTGTTTTTGCTGCGGGCGCTCCTTATGATATCAAGCCTATCGGTCTGGGTGCACGCGATACTTTGCGTTTGGAAAAAGGCTTTTGTTTGTATGGCAATGACATTGACGATACCACATCACCACTAGAAGCTGGCTTGGGCTGGATTACCAAATTCACCAAAGATTTTGTGAATAGTGACGCCTTACAAGCGCAAAAAGAAGCTGGGGTAACCCAGAAACTTGTTGGTTTTGAATTGGTAGACAAAGGTATTCCGCGTCATGATTACCCCATTGTAAACGTTGATGGCCAACCCATCGGACGCGTGACCTCCGGTACCATGTCTCCGAGCTTGGGCAAAGCCATTGGCTTGGGCTATGTTGCAGTTGCTTCCGCAGATGTGGACAGTGAAATATACATACAAGTCCGAAACAAGTCGTTGAAAGCCAAAGTGGTGAAAATTCCATTTTTGAAATAAATCAAAAGGTAAAGCCCCGTTTTTTGCGGGGTTTTGTCTTTTTATGTGAAATTATAATCGAGTAATGTTCAGTTTTCAACAACGCAAAAGGGCATTTCACATGCAAGCAGCCACAACCCATTTGTTTGCTTTGGAATCCTCAGGTTGGAATACTTACATTTGTCGCTGATATTTTTTGAGAAGTTGCAGGGCAGCACTTTTGTAGTGCGGCATCAAAACCTACTAATAGAAATTATCCATGAAAGGAATTATACTCGCAGGAGGGTCTGGCACGCGTTTGCATCCGCTGACCTTGGCTATAAGCAAGCAGCTGATGCCCATTTACGACAAACCGATGATTTATTATCCGTTAAGCACCTTGATGCAAGCGGGAATACAAGATATTCTCATCATCACCACACCCCATGATGCACCTCTTTTTCATCACTTATTGGGCGATGGGAGTCGCATCGGTTGCAATATAGCCTACGCGGTGCAGCATGTGCCCAATGGTCTGGCTCAGGCTTTTGTGCTCGGCGAACAATTTGTGGGCAACGATCCCGCAGCCTTGATATTGGGAGATAATATTTTTTACGGTTCCGAAATGGAGGGTTTGCTGAAAAATAACAACAACCCCAACGGTGGGGTGGTCTTTGCTTACCAAGTTTCCGACCCAGAGCGCTACGGTGTTGTTGAGTTTGATGCCCACTTGAAAGCTATTTCCATAGAGGAAAAGCCGACAAAACCTAAATCAAAGTTTGCAGTCCCAGGGTTGTATTTTTATGACAATCGCGTGGTAGAAATCGCTAAAAACTTAGCCCCCTCAGCAAGAGGAGAATATGAAATTACCGATGTGAACAAAGCGTATTTGGAAATGAACGCCCTTCATGTGGGTATTCTCGACAGAGGAACCGCATGGCTCGATACAGGAACCTTTGCCAGTTTGATGCAAGCAGGACAGTTTGTGCAAGTGATAGAAGAGCGGCAAGGTCTGAAAATTGGCTGTATTGAAGAGGTAGCTTTTCGTCAAGGTTTTATAAATGCAGAACAGTTAGAAGCTATCGCAAAACCCTTAGTGAAGAGTGGGTATGGTACCTATTTACTTTCATTATTAGATTGATAAGCATTGATGGATTTTTTAAAAAAACACTTGATCGTTTTGGAAAGCGCCCTAGAAGCCTATCCCGAATTACAGCGGTCACCAGCAAACTTGTACGACCCTATTCGGTATATTTTACAATTAGGAGGTAAGCGGCTGCGTCCCATTTTGAGTATGCTTGCCGCGGAGGCTGTTGGAAAGTCGGGTGAAATGGCTTTGCCGCAAGCACTTGCCGTAGAGCTCTTCCATAACTTTTCCCTGATTCACGACGATATCATGGATGTGGCTCCAATTCGCCGTGGCCAACCGACGGTGCATATCAAATGGGATACTAATGCTGCTATTCTGTCCGGTGATGCCATGCTGGTGCTGGCCTACAAAGAGGTGGCTAAGTGCACGCCCGAGGTATTGCCAGCTGTGTTAGACTGCTTTTCTGCAACAGCGCTCGAAGTGTGTGAAGGGCAGCAGTTCGATATGAATTTTGAAAGCCAACTTCAGGTTACCGAGGCTGATTATATCGAAATGATTCGTTTAAAAACATCCGTACTGCTCGGATGTGCCCTAAAAATTGGTGCATTGGCCGCAGGTGCCTCTGAGAGTACTGCCCAGCACCTTTACGAATTTGGTTGCAACCTCGGTATCAGTTTTCAGATAAAAGACGATATCCTAGATTTGTATGGTGACCCCGAAAAGTTTGGCAAACAAGTCGGTGGCGATATTCTATCTGATAAAAAAACCATTATGATGATTTTTGCCCAGCAGCAAGAAGCGTTTCGCAATGCTTTAGCAGAAGCTAAACAACTGAACGACAGCGATAAAGTAACTCATTTTCAACAGCTTTTTGATGTTTGTGGCGCCAAAGCACATGCTGAGGCCCAAATGGATTTTTATTACGAGAAAGCCATAGCAGCATTAGTGGCAGCGGCATTGCCGCATGAGGGGCAAATCAATTTTAAGGCATTTGCCGAATACCTATACAATCGAGAATCTTAATTATCAAGCTGTGGAAAAACGCACTCTCAAAGACTATTTGTTTATCACTGCCAAAGGCTTAGGTATGGGGGCAGCTGATGTTGTGCCCGGTGTTTCTGGCGGTACAATAGCCTTTATTACAGGAATTTATGAAGAGTTAATCGAGTCAATTAAAAATGTGAACCTCGGTTTGCTCAAGACGTTAAAGTCCGATGGATTTGCAGCGTTTTGGAAAGCTGTAAATGGCAATTTTCTCGTGGCGTTAGTTGCTGGTATTGGCATTAGTGTAGTGGGCTTGGCCAAAGTTGTTACCTACCTGCTGAATCACCAGGAGGTGTTGTTATGGTCTTTCTTTTTTGGTTTGATTGTCGCATCTATTGTGGTGATTTTACGGAAAGTAGAACAATGGAATCTCGCCAATGTCATTGGGCTAATCGTTGGTGTTGCTTTGGGGTATTTGGTAACCCTTTTAGCACCCAGCACAACCCCCGATTCCAATGGGTTTATTTTTGTAGCCGGTGCAATCGCTATTTGCGCTATGATACTTCCCGGTATTTCTGGTGGCTTTTTATTGTTGATAATGGGAAAGTATGACACCATCATCGGTGCCATTGGCGATTTAAATGTGAAAATACTCGGTTTCTTTGCTGCCGGCGCTGTGGTGGGGCTACTTAGTTTTTCTAAGTTATTGTCCTTCTTGTTTAAGCGTTACTATTTTTTTGCCATATGCTTTTTGTCGGGAATCATGATAGGGTCGTTAAACAAGGTATGGCCTTGGAAGCATACCCTCGAATTTATAACCGATAGACACGGAAAGCTGAAACCACTGATACAAGAGAACGTAAGTCCGTTTGCCTACGAAGGCGAGGCCTTGTTGATGCCTGCCATTGGAATGGCAGTGATGGGGTTGGTATTGGTATTGGCCATGGAGTGGAAGGGCGGAGGAAAACCCGAGAAAGCATAAAGTCAACACCTATGGTACAGCGATTTGGATTAATTGGTTACCCCTTGAGTCATTCTTTCTCTAAAGGGTATTTTACGCAAAAATTTGAAGCGCTGGGTGTTGCTGCTGTATATGAAAACATTGAAGTCGAAAGTTTAGAAACCATTGCCACGGCCATTGCAGGTTTTCAAGGGTTGAACGTTACGATTCCCCACAAAAAAACTATTATTGCACACCTTGATGGGCTAAGTGCTGTTGCGCGAGAATTGGGCGCTGTAAATGTTTTGGAGCGCCGCAATGACCAATGGATTGGCCACAATACCGATCAATATGGCTTTGAAAAAAGTCTAACCACAGGGTTTTTAAAAGAGATGCCAGAACAGGCTTTAATCTTTGGAACGGGGGGCGCGGCAGCTTCAGTAAAATTTACTTTGAAAAAATTAGGAATTTCATACTTTAGCGTGAGCAGAAATCCGAGCAGTGACGCCGAGCTTTCTTATTCAGACCTTACTTCTGAAGTATTGAAAAACAGTAAGTTGCTTGTAAATACAACACCATTAGGCATGCACCCGAATGTTGATTCGTGCATTGCATTGCCTTATGAGATGTTGACAACTGCTCATTTTTGTTTCGATTTGGTTTACAATCCAGCCGAGACATTATTTTTAAAAAAAGCAAAAATGCACGGTGCCCAAACCAAGAATGGCTTGGACATGTTACACTTTCAAGCCGAAAAAGCTTGGGAAATTTGGAACTCATCTACAATAGATGCAAATTCATCGCTATGAACGAAGAAGTAAAAAACGAGAACAGCAACGAGAACAGCAAGGAGGAGAAAGTAATCCCAGCCGTTGCAGAACAAGAGACAGCCGCTGAGTCAGAAACACCGCAGGTGGAGTCGGATGCAGAAACTGCAAAAAACATCGCAATAGATCACGACGAGCTAGAAGATGCAACGCAGGAGGAGCCGGAGGTGGAATCAGACGATGAAGATCACGATGAATTTGCAGATGAGCATTCTGAAACGCCCGATTATGAGCACATGAGCAACAAGGAATTGTTGCTAGAAGCAAAAAAGCTCCTCGAAGAGCCTGTGCAGCAGATTAAAAGCCGGATGGAGCTCATTAAAAGTGTGCTGTACAAAAACTTGCAAGAGACACGTCAAGAAAAGTTGCAAGAATTTGTAGAGGCAGGTGGTGCTGAAATAGACTTTCAATATTTGCAGCCAGAGCGCGATACATTTAAAGGGTATTACAAAGAATTCCGTGAGAAGCGATTGGCCTATTACAAGAATCTCGAAGCCACTCTCAATCAAAACTTGTTGATCAAACAAAACTTGATAGATCGTCTGAAGGATTTGGTCACTAAAGAGGAAAATATTGGCGAAAGCTTCAAAGAGTTTCGCGAAATACAAGATAAGTGGCGAGAGGTGGGACCTGTACCGCGAAGCGAATCGCAGAACCTTTGGCAAACCTACAAGCACCACGAAGAAAACTTTTACGATTTTATTCGCATCAGCAAAGAGTTACGCGATTTAGATTTTAAAAAGAATCTGGAAGCGAAAATTGCCATTTGTGAAGAGGCAGAGGCCGCTAGTGCGAAACCCATCAACGAAGAGACCTTTAAGCTCCTTCAAAATTTGCACAAGAAGTGGAAAGAAATTGGTCCAGTAGATCGCGAAAATCGCGAACCCATTTGGCAGCGATTCAGTGAGGCGACCAAAGTTGTGCACGATATGCGCCGCGAGCATTACGAGGTCGTGCAACGTGAGAAAGAAGCACGTTTGAAGCAAAAAGAAGAATTTGTGGCACAACTAGAAGCACTGCCCATAGAGGGGTTAAAAACCCATAATCAGTGGCAACAAGCAGCAAAGCAACGCGAAGCCCTCGGTGATGCGTTTCGTAAAGTTGGGCGAATCAACCTGCCCGGAAACGATGCCCTTTGGACTCGATTTAGAGAGGCTAATCGCGAGTTTAATCGCACAAAAAACAATTATTACAAAGAAATAAAGAAAGAGCAATATCAAAACTTAGAGCGCAAAAAAGCCCTTTTAGAGCGGGCAAAGGAGTTGAAAGACAGTGAAAACTGGAGAGAGACAACAGCTGAATTGAAGAAAATCCAAGCGGATTGGAAGAAAATAGGTTTTGCGCCACGGACAGAATCTGAGGCTGTTTGGCAGGAGTTTA